>JAFYGL010000057.1 GCA_017543165.1 Victivallales bacterium
GTCCAAAGGGACCAAAGGGACCAAAGGGACCAAAGGGACCAAAGGGTCCAAAGGGACCAAAGGGACCAAAGGGACCAAAGAATGAAGGTAACAAGCATTGTTTTCTTTGCTTTTTTTCGTCCCTTCGTCCCTTTGGTCCCTGCAAAGAGGTGGACTGATCAATTAAGATAATCCTTTCAAATTACCTGTTTTCTCTTCATATTTCCCTTGATAAAACCAAAATCATGATATATTTACGCTCTATATCGCAAGATAATATTTTTCTAACATAAAAATTATGGAAAACAATGAAATTATAAGGCAATTGCTGTCCAACATTGGAGAGAATCCAGACAGGGAAGGCCTGAAGAAAACGCCCGAGCGTGTGGCAAAGGCCTTGGAGTTTCTCACCCAGGGCTATTCCCTTAATCCAGAAGATGTGGTTGGGGACGCGATATTCCACGAAGAATGCAACCACATGATAATCGTGCGCGACATCGAGGTTTACAGCCTTTGCGAACATCACATGCTGCCCTTCTTCGGCAGGTGCCACATTGGATATATCCCGAAAGGCAAGGTCTATGGCGTCAGCAAACTGGCCCGGCTGGTGGACTGCTATGCGCGGCGGCTCCAGATACAGGAACGCCTCACCCAGCAGATAGCGACTTTCATAAAGGAGCATATAAATGCAGAGGGTGTAGGCGTGGTGATGGAGTGCAACCACCTGTGCATGATGATGCGAGGTGTCCAGAAGCAGAATTCCTGCATGGTGACCTCAGCCATGCTGGGCAGTTTTCTGAAGTTCGCCGCCACGCGGAACGAATTCCTGAAATTGGTAAACAAACGCAATTAAAGGGACTACCGCGGAAATGGCAAAACCAGGCATTAAAAACTTTGCGGACAGCTCCAAATACGAATGGCTGATAATAGTCATCGCAATATTTGTGCTCCGCATAATGCCCTGGCTCCTTGCCGAATACTGGTATGACGAAGTGCTGACCTTGGGCAACTTCGTGCTTGGCTCCTCCACAGAGGACACACTTTGGAAAAGCGTCTTCAGGTCATATCCCGTCGCCAACAACCATATACTCTCCACTGCGGTTTACTGGGTTTGGGTACGCATACTTAACTACAACCTTGGATTCGAGCATTTTACCAGGCTGCCCTCCATGCTGTTTGGCACAGGGCTGATAGCCTTATGCGTATGCCATTGGAGGAAATGGCTCGGCGGCCGCATTGCAAACCTGGGCGGCCTGCTACTGGCGGCAAGCCCCGTGTTCGGTGCATTTGCATACCAGATAAGGGGCTACTCCATGAGCATGTTCCTGGCAGGCCTTGCCATTTCAGGCCTGCTGGAATACAATTCAGGCAAATATGCCCTGGGCCAGTTCCTCTTATGCATTTCAGGCCTGTTGCTTCCTCTCGTCATACCCAGCAACGTGTTGCTTGCCCCTGTGCTGGCGGCTGCCCTGCTGTGGAGTTGCCGCAGCTGGAAAAGCAAGATACTTGCCTGCATTCCGCCAATGCTTGCATTCCTCGCAGGCATTTCATATTATTTCACCATCTGGACGCAGTTTGTAAATGCCTCCAAGGAACCATGCGGCTGGGAATCACCCTGGCTAGTCGCGGGCAATCTTTCATTGGCCTTCCTTCTCCATGGCATCGTGCTCTTGATTGCGCTTTTGCTGCGGAAAATGTCCCTGCTTAAAAACGATGAAAGCATCAGCGGGATTCAGGACACATCCATTCAGCGCCCAGCGGAAGGCATGAACGCCGTATCGCCCATGGTGCTGTTCCTGTCATCTGTGCTGGTTATCGGGCTGACATTGCTGTGCTCAAGGAAAGGCCATGCCCCCTACCCACGCGTCTTCCTCGTCCTGTTCATCACGTCCAGCTATGCCCTGCTGCAGGCCTGCGCCAACAACAAGGTCGCCAGCAAGTCATTCCCAATGCTGTTCATCGCAATCATATTCTGCGGGCTGGTGACAGAACGCATCTCATTCGAGATGACAAATCGTCAATTGCAAGCGGGGCTGTCACCGCAAAATCTCCTGCAGCAATACTACAGAGGCAGCAGCGACTTGAGAAATGCAGTGGAATACATGGCAAAAAACAAGCAAATTGAAGATTCCATTATCCTCACTGACGAGTATGACCTTCCCACAGTACAAATGTACCTTGTAATGAACGGCGGCGCGGCAGGCAAGATATTCACCAGGCAAGAAAGAACCGCGTCTGAACTCAGATACCTGGTTCAGAACCATGAAGGCAACGTTTTCTATGTAATAGCAAAAAACAGGGACATTGCATACTCTTTGCTTTATTTTGCAAAATTTGATAACAATAAAAGCAATTTAAATGCAATACAACAATGCGGGACAAGAACAATATATCGTGTGGAAGAGGTGGAATAGGTTATTAAATGGCTTTGATTATTTTTGATTTGGATGGCACGTTGGCAAAAACCAACGAGGACATTGCCGACGCCGTAAACGAAGTGCGCAAAGCGCGTGGTTTCAAGCCCATGTCATACGACAAGTTGACAGGCATGCTGGGATGCGGCATTTTCAATCTGATGAAGCAGGCGATGCCCGAACTGCACAGCGACGAGGAAATACTGAAGACAGTTGACGAGCAGGTTGCCTACTACGACAAGTGCTACACCAACAAGACACGCCTATACCCTGGCGTGGCAGCCACGCTTGAGGAACTGTCCAGGCGCCATGCGCTGGCAGTCTGCACAAACAAATTGATGCGGCAGGCGCAGGAGATACTGAAGCTACTTGGCGTTGCGCCGTTCTTCAAGTGCATCATCGGGAATCAGGGGAGCATTCCCCTAAAGCCAGATGCGGCGGCGGTGCAGTACGTGGCCAACGAGGCTGGCTGCTCGCTGGAAGGTGCCTGGATTGTAGGGGACAACTGGACGGATTTGCAGACAGGGCACAACGCAGGCATCAAGTCATGCTTCTGCCAGCATGGTTTTGGCAACGCCAGAAAAATCGCCGCCGATGCATCGATAAGCAGTTTTGATTTACTTACCAAAGTTATAAAATAGGTGCTTGCACCTGGGAGACAAAAACAAAGAAGAGCAACAATTATGAGTCAGACAGCAATCCTAATCGACTTCGAGAATCTAATCATTGGTGTGGAGAATAATGATCCCGAAGCACAGAAGACATTCTCGATCAAGAAAATCCTTCAGTTCGTGGACAAGAACTACGGGCACGTCACTTTCAAGAAGGCATTTGCGGACTGGAGCAACCAGAAATTCCGCAAATACGCCCAGGATATGATGCGCAACGGAATTGAAATGCAGCACATAGTCCGCTCAGGCTATGGCAACAAGAACTTCAATGAAAGCCACATGACAATCGCGGCCATGGACTGCATCAGCAGAAATCCAATGGTGGACACAATCGTGCTGGCCACTGGAGATGCGGACTTTCTGCCGCTGATCAACCACTTGAAGGCCACAGGCCGCCAGGTGCTTGGCATTGGCGCGGAAGGAACAGTGTCCGCCAGCGTTCTGGCAAGCTGTGACGAATACCTGTACTATGCCCAGGACGGCTTGTACAAGGCGCACGTGCCTTCCTTCGACAAGGCAGGCATATACAAGCTGCTGCGCAACATCATTGGAGCAAACGGCATCTACGTGGCGGACATTGAGGATGAGATTCTGGCTCAGTACCCAGACTTCAATCTGGATGAACTTGGATATGGCTCGATCATGGACCTGCTTCAAAGCATGCCGAATGCAGTGAGAATAGACGAGACAGGCGATGAGCCAAAGGCATTCTGGAACACACAGCCTCCACGCCAGAACAGGTATTCCAAAAACGAGGTTGCCAACCAGGATCTGGCAAACATGCCTTTGGAAGAGTACATGCACACCACCCGCTGGTATATAACCGATGGCCCCATAAGAGAGGCCGTTCTTACAAACATATTCAACGTGCTTTCCACCGCAGAACACCTGATTTCCAGCGAAGACCTGCGCGAAATGACCGCGACTGGCGACTTGGCGGTGGAGGACAAGGAATGGCAGGGCACAATCTACTCCCTGGTCTGCGGCGCCTGCCTCTGGCAGAAGCCCGAAAACAGCGATGTGCCAATCCACATGCACAAGCTGTCACTCTTCAAGAACATAGAGTACATGGAGGACTTCCTGCTGGGATATTATGTCAGCCTTTTCCACAAGGCATATATGCACAGGCCTGACCTGAATCCACAGACCATGGCTGAACTCATGCATCCAGAGGCGCCTGAACAGCACCTGCCTCTGTTTGAAAAGGTCTATGCTGAAATAAGCAGCAGGACAAAATGAGCGAGACACCCCTGCCCTATACCTGTTCCTGCCCAAAAGAGGCAATTGCCTCTCTGAAGCCTGGCGTGCTTGAGGCCTTCACCGAATGTGCAAAGCAATACCGCGCAAAAACAGGACAGGCCTTGGAGATTACCTCCGCCAGGCGCAGCCTGAGACATTGCGCGCAGTTGATGAACGCCTTCAGCAAGGAACAACTGGAGGCGATGTACTGCCGCAATGGCTATCCAAGCTACATCAGGGATATCGTGCAGGCACGAAACAGAATGGGGCGGCCTCTCACTGACGAGGAAGCATACAAGATACTATGCAACAGGAGTGAAGGCTACATATCGGCGCACCTTTATGGCGCGGCAATGGACATAGCCTCCGAAGGCCTGGCAGACAAGGCACTGCTGCTGGAGTTCCTGGAGAAGGCTGGCTTCCGCACATTGGACGAAACTAGTTTGGGAATACGCTGCATTCACGCCACATTCAGCGGAATCGCAGCGGAAATAATAAGGGAGTGAAAATGTATTCTGAACAGAACAACGACGCAAAGAGAATCAGTTATTGCCTGGGCCTGGACGTGGCGGCACGCATGATGCACATGCCGTTTGACTTTGACAAGGACGCCTTCCTGGATGCGGTCGGCACCATGCTCAATGGCAAAAGGCCCGATATCACACAGGAGGAGTTTGAAAAGCAGATGGAGAAATTCAGCAAGATACTCCAGGATGCCAAGTCGCAGCATGACGCCTCAAACGAGAAGACCTCCCAGGAAGGCACTGCATTCCGCGCTGAATACGAGAAGGGCGAGAATGTGAAGAAGACTGCTTCAGGCCTGCTGTACAAGGTACTGGTGGAAGGCACTGGCAAGGCACCTAAGGCCAGCGACAAAGTCAGGGTCCACTATGAAGGCAAACTCATCAGCGGCAAGGTATTCGATTCCTCCTACCAGCGCAACGAGCCAACTGAATTCCCATTGAATGGCGTGATACCTGGCTGGACCGAGGGCTTGCAGCTGGCCAAGGAAGGCGGCAAGCTGGAACTGGTAATACCACCTGAACTGGCATACGGCAAGGCTGGCGCAGGCTCTGTAATCCCGCCAGAGGCGACACTCATTTTCACAGTGGAACTTATCAAGGTATTGTAAGGCAATGTCAGCAGAAATAATTGACGGAAAGAAACTGGCGGCCCAGTTCAGAGCGGAACTCAAGGAAAGGGTCGCAAAACTCACGGCGGAAGGCACCGTGCCTGGCCTGGCGGTCATACTGGTGGGGAACAATCCAGCCTCACGCTCATACGTGACGGCAAAGGAAAAGGCCTGCGCCGAAATCGGCATATATTCCAGTGACAACAGGCTGCCTGAAAACACCACTCAAGAGGAATTGCTGGCGCTGATTGAACGCCTGAACAACAACGACAAGATTCATGGCATTCTGGTGCAGCTGCCTTTGCCAAAGCATATTGACGAGAACAAGATTCTGCTGGCAATCAGACCAGAAAAAGACGTGGACGGCTTCCACCCCGTAAACGTAGGCAAGATGGTAATCGGTCAAGAGGCCTTCCTGCCCTGCACTCCCCACGGCGTGGTGCAGATGCTGCTGCGCAATGGCGTGAAACTGGATGGAGCGAACGTAGTTGTCGTCGGCCGCAGCAACATCGTCGGCAAACCACTTGCCAACCTACTCATACAGAAGGCAGCTACAGGCAACGCCACAGTCACCCTGTGCCACACGCACACCAAAGACCTGGCACACTTCACGCGCCAGGCTGACATCGTCATCGCAGCCGCTGGCAGGCCCAATACCATCACTGCGGACATGATACGCGAAGGCGCCGTTGTCATCGATGTGGGCGTAAACCGCGTTGAGGCAGACACACCAAAGGGATACAAACTGGTAGGTGATGTGGACTTTGACGGCGTAAAGGAGAAGGCATCCCTGCTTACTCCCGTTCCTGGCGGCGTTGGCCCCATGACAATCACAATGCTGCTGTTCAACACAGTGCAGGCCGCCTCCAACTTCGCCCACAGCAAAATATGAGCTATGCAGACATTCCAACCAAGCGCATAGAAGCGCATTCCCGCATCTGCGCTTCGGCAACGCTCTTGCTGCTGCGCCAGATAATGTGCGAGAACAAGGCGGCGGACAGGTGCCTCTCCACATTCCTGCGCCAGAACCACCAGTTCGGCTCCAGGGACAGGCGCATCATCAGCGAAACACTGTTCTCCGTACTGCGCTGGTGGGGATGGCTGAAGTATCTTCTGCCTGAAAACTGGGAAAATGCGACGGAGGACGAAGGCAATTCCCTGCCGAAGGCGGACGATTTCTACGCCTTTTTTGCCGCAGCCTGGCTATTGGAAGGCAGACAGGAACTGCCGCCTTCGGCCTCGTGGTGGCTGTACAAATCAGGCGTAAAGGGACAGGACATTCCCGTTCTTCCACCTGATTCTGACCTTGCCTCGCGCCGCAAATGTCTCAGGCCATTCTTCCCTGCGGAAATGCCAGCGCTCACCCTGGAGTTGCTTCTGCCTGAATGGAGCCTTCCGCTAATTGAATGTCCCGAAGACATCAAGAAACTTATTGGCTGGTTGCAGCAAAGGCCACCGCTTTGGCTGCGTGCGCAAAGCAATGATATCGACAGGATAATTGGCGAGTTCACACGCAACGACGTGAAACTGGCACGGCACAATCTGATGACACACGCCCTGCGCACAAACTTCGCAGGAGTCAACATTAAACAAACAGAATCGTACCTGGCAGGCAAAATCGAGGTGCAGGACATTGCATCCCAGGCAGTCGCTCTCGTGGCCGCGCCACAGCCAGGCCAGCACTGGTGGGACTGCTGTGCAGGCGCAGGCGGAAAGACCTTGCACCTGGCATGGCTAATGAAAGGCAAGGGACGCGTGCTTGCCTCTGACAAGCGGGGCTTCAAACTGGAGGAACTCCGCACACGCGCAAGACGCTGCAATCTAAGCAACATTTATTGCAAGGAATGGCTGGGAATTGAGGTGAAATCATACGCCAGCTTGTTCCAAGGCGTGTTGGTCGATGTGCCTTGCTCATGCTCGGGCACTTGGCGGCGAAACCCAGATTTGCGCTGGACCACCGACGGCAACAGCATTTCTGAACGGGCTCAGTTGCAGCGGCAACTGCTGGAAAACGCGTCCAAGGCTGTTGCGCCAGGCGGTACGCTGGTATATTCCACATGCTCCATGTTCCGTCAGGAAAACCAGGATGTGGTCCTGGCTTTTCTTGCTGAACACCCAGAATTCAGCCTCCAGCCTTTCGCCTCCCCCATCACTGGCAAGGAAACTGACGGCATGATGATGACCTGGCCATGGCATGCCGACTGCGACGCCATGTTTGTCGCCAAGATGCTTCGGCAGTGAGATGCAAGGCGCATATTTAGGCATTGCAATAATTCACTCGGGTTGTTCCCGCTAAGGCAACCTGAGTGGGCGCCGCCTCGGCGCCCACATAAAAAACGGCGCCCACATAAAAAGGAAACAACAATGACAACAGTAAAATACAGAATGGCGGATGGTGCCGCGGACCTGGCGCCCGCCAAGGCCCATGCCGACGATGCGGCATACGACCTGCGTGCAAATGCAAACATGAGCATAGCCCCCCATGCGGCGGCATTGGTGCCGACAGGTCTGTTCCTGGAATTGCCAGTTGGCTATGAGGCGCAGGTACGCCCACGCAGTGGCCTGGCATTGAAAAAGATGGTGACCGTGCTGAATTCCCCTGGCACAATCGATGCTGGCTACAGGGGCGAAGTCGGCGTGATACTGATAAACCATGGCGATGTGCCATTTGACATAAGCAGGGGCGACAGAATCGCGCAAATGGTAATTCAATGCCTCTCGCAGGTGGAACTTGAGCCTGCGGCGGAACTGTCCTCAACGGAGCGAGGCGCAGGTGGATTTGGCAGCACAGGCGTACACAACTGATGTCCGAGGCAGATAACAAATCCAAATCCTTCCTGCAACTGATTTTAGATGAGATAAGGAAGATATTCACTGGCAAAACAGCGCAAGTGGAAAAGGAAGAGGACATTCCCACGCCTCCACCACAGCCAGCACCAAAGCCGCAACCAGCCCCGCAGGCGGCTCCTGAACCAGAGCCACAAGAGGCAGAGCAGGAAGAACAGCCTGCCGTGGCCAGTGCAGAAGACAGGCTCAATGCCATGTTCAGCGGAAAGATGCAGGCCAGAGACATGCGCAAGAAGAACGCGGTCCGCAAAGGCGAACTTCTTCACAGGAAGCAGGCTGAGCTGGATGCGCAGGAACCATTGCCAGAAGAAGATGACGATGACTTCATCGGTCTGCCACGCCCCCGCGAGGGCGAGACCTTCCAGTTGCCGCCGCTTTCCATCTTCGAATCGGTTGATGAAAAGCACCAGGCAAACCAGGAGGAAATCCAGCAGAAGCGCGAGTATATCCAGGACTGCCTGGACAGTTTTCTTGTGGACGCCGATGTCGGGGACGCCATTCGCGGGCCACGCGTCACAATGTACAAAGTGCATGTGGCGGACGGCGTCATGGTCAGCAATGTCACCAAGTACGAGGACGAAATCAGGATGCGCCTCTCTGCCGAGACATTGCGCATTCTCGCGCCTGTGCCAGGCTACGACTATATCGGTATCGAGGTGCCCAACGATGTGGCGGACACAGTGCGCTGCGGCTCGATACTGGCCTCCAGTACCTGGACCAATTCACGAGCGGCGCTGCCGTTGGTCATGGGGAGAGATATTGCGGGGCAGGATTGCATCATGGACCTGGCAAAGGCTCCTCACCTGCTGGTGGCTGGTACCACAGGAAGCGGTAAATCCGTATGCCTGAATGTGTTCATAAGCTCCTTGGTTGCACGTTTTGCACCAGATGAATTGCGCCTACTGCTGGTGGACCCCAAGGTGGTGGAAATGCAGATGTATGGCCGCCTGCCACACCTGCTTGTACCAGTCATAAACGATGTGGAACTGGTGGTGCTGGCATTGCGCTGGCTTATCACGGAAATGGAACGCAGGTACAAAATCCTGGCTCTGGCGGGAAACGGCATCGTCAATATCGTCAAATACAACTCAAGGACAATTCCAGACGAGCCCATATACGATGAATTCGGCGACCCGATTCCAGAGAAACTACCGTACATTGTGCTTATCATTGACGAACTGGCGGACATTATGCTGACCAACCGCCAGGATGTGGAGACATCCCTCGCCCGCCTGGCGCAGAAGTCCCGCGCAGTGGGCATTCACACCATAGTCGCAACCCAGCGCCCTGGAGTGGATGTCATCACAGGCAACATCAAGGCCAACTTCCCAACGCGCATTGCCTTCAAGACCA
>JAFYGL010000561.1 GCA_017543165.1 Victivallales bacterium
GGGGTTATTCAAATTGGGCCCCGCTGGGGCCCTCTCCGCGGCAAAGCGTGGTTGTCATCAGGAACCATGCCTTCCCAGAGCTAAGGGCCGCAGAGCGGCCCCATATGAATAACCCCAGGCGGAGCGAAGCGACGCCTGGGGATGCAAGCCATACTGGAGACATCGGCCCCAGCGGGGCCGAACTGCCCAATACCTACCCTTATGGGGAACATAGCGAATTGCAAAATTGGGATAGCAAGGTGTCTCACCCCTGTTTTCTACTTTAGAGGCGGCACAGATTTATTGCCTCATTATTTTATAAGCACGAATGAAGGCACGCCTTTGATGGCGTATTTCGCCAGCAGTTCCTTGTTGGCTGGTTCGTCTGCATCGACTTCCAGGCAAATCCAATTGTCCAGCAGTTTTTTCACCCTGTCGTCCTGGAATGTGGTTTGTTCCATTTTGTCGCAGGCCCTGCATACGCGTCCCCTGAACTTTATGAACAGTTGTTTATTTTGTGTGTTTGCCTGGGCTAGGGCGGCCTCATAGTTTGCTGGACCAGCCTGGAATGTGCCTGGGCGTGCACTGCGCCAGGCCAGAACGCCGCAATAGCAGGCGAATGCCAGGATGAGCACGGCGAAGCCGCGCCTTACATTCATCATCCACGCGCCTGGCTTTGGCAGTTTTGCAAGGCCAGCCGCCACCAGAGGCCAGGGCAATGCCATTCCAATGCCCAGCATATAGGGTATCAGCAGAGCGAACACATTGCCCTCCGAATACAGTGTCGCCGCAAGAAGCAGCGCCCATATCAGCACTGGTGCCACGCAGGCACCAGACAATATGGCGGAAAAGACGCCTGCGACAAATACGCCTGCAAGCCCACCGATTTTGCCTAAACCGCGATAGCGGGACAAGTCCAGCTCGAACAGGCCGAACATGGCAAGGCCCAGCACCACGAAAATCACGCACATGACGCCGTTGAACCAGGGCGAAGCGCTGATTGCGCCGAAGCGGGCACCAGTCAAAACTGTGATGATTCCCAGTGTGCCGTATGCAGTGGCCATTCCGCATCCATATAGCAGCCCCCTCATGAGGCGCTCGCTCTTGGGCACATTCTGGCCTGCGCCGATCAATGCCAGGTTGATGGGCATCATGGGCAGCACGCATGGCGTCAGGTTCAGCAGAAAGCCCAGTGGCAAAAGCAGCAACAGCACGATGGCAAGCCCGAAGCGGTTGAATGTACGGCGCAGAATATTGTCCTCCTGGATTGCATTGCCAGCAGCCCACTGCAGGAATGCGTCAGCGTCCATGTAGCCTTCTGCCTTCAGCGCATTGTCCGCTGTTTTTTCGGTCTGAATTGGGTTGTCGCTAGCCCGCAAGGTGGTCAGGTCGTATTCTCTTGTCTCTGGCAGATGGCATATATCTGCCTCGCAACCCTGGTATGTGACCTTTATCTTCTGCGTCTGGGGTGAAACAAGATACTTCAGCGTAAAAGGCACCTTGGTGACTGCGCCGTAATCCTCCGACGGCACGGAGGGAATCTTCACATCCTGTGGCACAAGGCCCTCGCCCTTTACGGAAATGCTCTCCGTCACCAGATACGCTCCATTTCCAGGCGTAAACTCAACACAGAGCATTTCCCCGTCCTTCTTCAGTGAAATGCCGCATAACTCGGCAAACAACGACAGGGATAAGACAAGAAAGAAGGCAAAACTTTTCATAATGTTACTAGAGGTTATTTTATAGCTACAACCGACGGAGGGCTGCGCCCCCCGAACCCCCTGCTGTTTTGTGCATTCTCGCCTCAGCGTTAAAAAACTCTGCGTCTCTGCGCCTCTGCGCCTCTGCGTTAAAAAACTCTGCGCCTCTGCGTTGTATTAGCGTGTGGCGATGATTTTGGCGGGATTGAGGATGTTTTGGGGGTCGAAGGCGTGTTTGATGGCGGCCATGAGAGCCAGGTTCGTTGGCGGAATTGAATCCGCCAGATATGACTTCTTGGCAAGGCCGATTCCGTGCTCGCCTGAAACCTGCCCGCCCATTTCGCGTGCCTTTTGGTACAGGTCCTGGAAAACCGCCTCCAGGCGTTCATGCCATTCATTCTCCTCAAGTTTGTCGCGCAGGATGTAGATGTGAAGATTGCCGTCTCCTGCGTGCCCGAATAGGCGAATGCGGATGTTGTGCTTGTCCTGAAGCGCATGTGCAAAAAGAATGAAGCCAGCCACATGCCTGCGCGGCACCACCACGTCGCATTCGTCCATTTCCGTGGTGGAGGCCTTGATTGCCTCCAGGAATGCGCCACGGGCGGACCATATCGATTCATTGCGTTCCTGGGTATTTGACATGAGTACGTCAAGTGCGCCTGCATCCAGGCAGATATGCGCGGCGGATGTGTAGGCGAGTTCCAGTTCTGCGGGGCTGGCCGCGTCAAATGTAAGCAGCAGATATGCGTCCGTGCTGTTGTCTGGGAATTTGCGGCCAAGGAATTCCTCCGATGCGAGAATGACCTCCCGTTCCATGAATTCAACAGCCGTTGGAACTGAACTTGAGCGCAGCACCAGTGGCACGGTATTTATGGCTGCCTCCAGGGTGGGGAAGGGCACCAGCAGGCTGATTTTGCATTTTGGCAGGGGAATGAGGCGCAATATCGCCTTGGTCACAATGGCAAGTGTCCCTTCCGAGCCGACTATCAAATCCTTGAGGCTGTAGCCTGAACTGTTCTTGACAACCTTGCCGCCCAGTTCGGTGATTTCGCCATTGGGCAGTACGATTTCCAGACCGCGCACATAGTCCCGCGTCACGCCGTACTTGACTGCCCGCATGCCGCCTGCGTTTGTGCTGATGTTGCCTCCGATGGAGGCGCTTTTCTCGCCTGGGTCTGGCGGATAGAGGAAACCACGTTCCTCGACGTATTTCACGACCTCCATCAGAAGCACGCCTGGCTCTAGAGTCAGCGTCAGGTTGTCCTCGTCAAGTTCGATTATGCGGTTCATGCCGCTAAGGTCCAGCAATATGCCGCCATGCAGGGGGACTGCGCCGCCCACAAGGCCAGTTCCCTGGCCGCGGGGTGTGACTGGTATGCAATGCTGGCTGGCGTATTTCATTATGGCTGAAACCTCCTGTGTGGAGGCGGCCTTCACCAGCACATCTGGCCTGCGGCGTATGCCAGACAATTCGTCATGGCAGTAGTCGTCGCCTACCGCTGGGCCTGGTATCACGCGTTCTGGTGCGCAGATTGAGCGAAGATACTCAATGTCTGCCTCGTCTATGGTCTTGTATTTGTCAGTATTGCTCATATTGTGGCCTTGCGTGCTTTGATTCCTTCGATTAGTTGCGGTATGATCTGGTAGAGGTCACCTGTTATTGCCACGTGTGCGACCTTGAAAATGGGGGCATTGGGGTCTGTGTTGATGGCAATGATTTGCTCTGCGCCGCTCATGCCAGCCACAAATTGAATTGCTCCTGAAATGCCACAGGCAATAAGCAGTTTTGGCTTGACGGTGCGCCCGCTCAGGCCGATCTGCTGCTTGGGGTCCGTCCAGCCAGCCTCCACTAACGCGCGGGTGGAGGCGACGCGGCCATTGAGAAGTTCAGCCAGTTCCTGGAGCATGGCCAGGTCTTCAGGCTTCTTCAGCCCGCGGCCGCCAGCGACAATTACTTCCGCATCCTCAATGCCTGATTCCTTCGCCTTCGGCGTGACGGAGAGTATCTCGATTGCTGTGGCAAGGGCGTCTTTCGTCAATGTGCGGCGTGTGACTTTGCCATTGGGCGTGCATTTTGGTGGTATCGGGAATATCTTGTAGCGCACCGTTGCGAATTGTGGGCGGTGCCTGGGTGTGCGGATATGCGCCATGATATTGCCGCCATACGCGGGGCGTATCTGGTCTAGGTCCGTGCTGTCCGAAATATCCAGCACAGTGCAGTCTGCCGTAAGTCCCGTATGGAAACGTGCCGCGGTGCGCGGTGCCAGGGAGCGTCCTGTTATCGTGCCGCCCACCAGCACCACCGAGGGCTTGATTGCCTTGATGAAGTCCTCCAGCATTGCAGTGTATGGTTCTGCGCGGAAATGCTTGAGTTCCTGGTGTTCGTAGAGGAAAACCTCGTCCGCCCCGTATTCCAGA
>JAFYGL010000562.1 GCA_017543165.1 Victivallales bacterium
CATACGTGAGTTATTCGCATACGGAGAAGGACATTGAAGAAGCCCTTGAACGTTGCGAAAAAGCGATGAAGGAACTATGATGATTTTTGATTCACACACACATTTCTCCGCAGACGCACAGCCAGGCGCAGGGTGCAAACTGCTGGAGCACGCCGCGGCCTGCGGCATTGGCGGTGCATTGGTTTCACATGTTCTAGCGTTCCCTGCGGAACCGTCGTCATCCGATGTCCGCCAGGCCAATCAATTCGTTGCAGATGAATGTGCGGCTGCTCCTGAACGGCTGTTTTTCTTCGCCTATTTGAATCCTCAGCAACCCGATTGGCCAGAAGAACTGGAACGTTGCCGCCAATCTGGAGCAGTCGGCGTGAAGCTTTGGATTTCACTGAAGGATCAGTCGGGTGGATTAGGCAACACAATTGCTGTGTTGAAGCGTGCTGCGGCTTTAGACTTGCCTGTCCTTCTGCATACATTTGATCGAACCGACGGAAATCTCCGTGGAGAAATCGGCATCGC
The DNA here is from genome assembly GCA_017543165.1 of Victivallales bacterium. Next base: position 514 of record JAFYGL010000562.1, read on the forward strand.
TGAATTCTGTCAAATGTCGCAGGCTGTTCCAGAATGCAGAATGGTTGCTGCGCATCTCGGATGCAACTGGCGGCGGGCACTTGATTTGGTTCCGCAAGCTTCTAAAAATACCTTTTTTGATTGTTGTGGCATATTCCCTGAAAAAGGCATGGTGCGTGAGATACTTAAGGTTATTCCTGCTGACCGTCTGCTTTACGGCTCGGACTGGCCTTGCAGAAGTTTTCCTTCCCAATTGTTCAAAATCCGCGAGGCGGGACTGCAAAAGGATGTGTCTGAACTGATTTTGTGGAAGAATGCCATTCGTCTTTATCGACTTCCGAATCCACCGTCATTTCCTGAAGTCCAACTCAATCCGCTGCAAGACAAAATGAAAACTGATCATTTTTGTTTCTGTGGAGATTTTCCCAACGGTCTTCCATCTGGCGGCACGCCTCGCGAATTGGAGTCTTTGCTGGAACAATACGGCATTGAAGCGGCGATGACGGTTGACGCCTCATCTATTCTTTGTAATAATCTTACTGATGCCAATCGGCGTTTTGCCGCCGAAACTGTTAATCTGCATCGTGTGCGTCCTTTGGCGACAATCAATCCACGGGCGTCTGATGCTTTACAGACGATTTCAGAGGCCGCAGGCTGTTGTGCAGGACTGTGGTTTTCGCCGTATTGGCATGTTTGGCAACTGAACGATTCTGCTTACTATAAAATATGGGAGGCCGCCGCTGACTCTGGTTTGCCTGTTTACATCAACTGCGGCGCAGGAGAGTACAGGGCCCGACCCGCTTATCCAGAAGTCCGTCCCATTCCCGCAATGGAATTGTGCGAATTCCCAAAACTCCTGCCTGCGGGAATCCGTTGCTGTATCCAGGGCTTTCCAGGGCGGATTCCGACAGATTGGCCTAAAGAAGGCGCGGCGTTCCTGTGGACAGCAGAACACCTCTCTGATTACGGCTCAGGCGAGATGGGCTCAATGCTTGCCGAACAATTGGCCAAGGAGAACGGCCCGCAATTGGTTTGCGGTAGCGAATATCCGTTCCGCGCATTGAATGCGACAAGCTCCATCTGGCAGGAAATTCAGCGTAATGCCTCCTATGAAGACACAACCGTGTGAGCAAATGCCTCATGCGCGAGACTGTCACTGATGACTCGTTTATCGCGTTTACTTGTCGTCATGAAAAATGCGACAGTTATCTCAAGGCTTTATTCAGATAGCCTGACAAGGGCGAATGTGTGATATGGCAAGTGCAGTTTCAAGGTATTGTCCTTGAAGTCCAGCACCTTGACGCCTGCGGGCTGCCAGTCGAGAGGAACGCGAAATGTGGGAATGTTGTATTTTTCCCTCATTTGGTAGAGTTCTTTGTATTCTGGGTCGTCAGCGTCTATCAGTTCCACAGCGGTCTTGAACGCCTTGCCGCTAAAAGCTATCGTAACATCTTGGGTGAGGCGTTCATTGCCAAGATGTGATACCACTGCCAGCAGCTCGCCCTTCCTGTTTCTGTAGCAACTTGCATACACATCCTTTCCTGTGATGACCTTGGCTGGATTTTGGGCGTCCCAATAGCCTGTGAACAAGCTGCCAGGCACGTCGAAATCCTCGTAGATTCTGGTGATTTTGTCAAAGATTCCGAAGTGGCATCTGTCCAGAGCATTTATGCCATTGTGCGGAAGCATGCCTGTAAGGAAGGCCCGTGTGATTCTCAGCTTGTAAAGTTCAGGGTCCTCCTTGCCGCCGCCAAACTCCTTGCGCAGGATGTCATTCGACTGGTATGCGGCATTGTATATGCCAAATGGCAGGCTGCTGAGCTCGAAAGCGAACATTGGCAGCTTGTATGTGTCTAGAATATCCTTGCCGTTGTGCATAAGGGTGCTGCTCTGCTGGCGTATGTGCTCGCCGTTTATAAGGTGCGTGGCGAAGGTATAGCATGGCAGCTGCACGGAACTGGTGTTGTGTATGTGAATGACATAGTCCTTCACTCCTGCATCCAAAAGGAGCATTGCGACTTTTCTGAAGAAGTTCCTGTATGCGAGCAGAGGCGTTCGCTGGCGGCAGCCGTGAAGGTGGTTGTCGCAAATCGGGACGATGCCGAAGTCGAAGTTTAGTCCATGGAGTGGGGCTTTTCCAAGGACGGACTTGATTTCGCTGAGCACGAAGTTTGCGCCGTCGGACGCAGGGCAGAGCATATACATCGTATATTGCGCATTGCCCCGCTTGCCCGACCATTGCTGTTCAGGAGTGAGTACCCATTCGGAAAGGAATGCCCTTACTTCGGGGTATTCATCGCTCATGTAGTTAGCCGTATAGATGAATGGATGCACATTGAAGGCAATCGCCTCCTTGGCGTCTGCCAGATATTTTGCTGCAATGGGATTGTCCTTTGCCGTGGGCAGGTCTGCGAATGCATCGCTGAGGGCTGGATTGCCGCGCATGTAGCCGCACCATGTGGCGGGGGCGCGGCCTGGACGGTTCATGGGGAATGCCCAATGCTCTCCAGCCGTGTCCAGCGGATGGTTCGTGGCAAGGGGCTTGACTGGACCTGCCAGCAGACCGAAGTCAAAGGAAAGCTTATCGCCTGCGTTCAACACGTCTGCAATATGCACAGTGAACACGGTCTTCTCCTTATCGGAGACGAATGACAGGGGCTTCGGCCTGCGTTCGCTCCATGATGCATTGCTTTCCGCGAAGAAGCAGAAGCACTTGTCCTCATTGCCAATTATCGCCACAGGAAAATAGCGACATGCGAATTCGCCGTCAGGCAATGCCATGGTAATTTTGCTGGACCAGCCGCACTGTGATGTATGCAGATATTTTGCCACCTTTCTTGGCAGTGTGAATTTCAGCTCGATGTCTTTGATTTGCTGCAAAGCCTTGATTTCAACCTCATTGTGCTGTACACCGTCGTATTCAAGCCAGCCGTGCGCAGCTATGTCGCAGAGGGTACTTTTGCTGTCAGCCGTGAAATCCACCCTGTGCTTCTCAATGCTGCCTGGCTTGATTGGAATATGCAGAGGCTGACCATTTGAGAATATCTGCGGCGGTTCCATGAAAAGCGATTGTCCCTTTGTGACAATTTGCCTTGGAAGCAGGTTGGCAAACTCCCATTGATAGCTGCGTCCGACTGGCTCGACGGTTAGCACGCCATTCTGTGCAACGGTTTTCATTGGCTGGTAAGGCGGTATGATTCGCGTCATATCGAAGTCCATCCTGCTCCATTCGCCGAAGCCTGGAAAATGGAGTGATGTCCCTGAAACGACCTTGCCTTCTGGGGCTCGAAGTTCGATTCTATAATGGCCTATGGGATTGTTTTTGGGGAAATGCAGTTCCTTTATAGGCTTGTCGCCCATTGGTTCCGTCAGAAGAGGCTTGCCGTCTGGCGCAATCAATGCAATTTCGCCTGAGAAATCTTCTCCAAACTTCCGTTTAAGAATAGCCTGCTTGATTTTGACGTCAACGGTTTCGGCTGTGAAGCGTGGCGAGGCCGTGATGTATTCCGCCTTGATTGTCAGCGGCAGGTCCTGACGTAGTGCTACGGCATTGCCGTCCAAATCACACAACTCGTATATCAGGCGGTCCGCCTGCTCAATAGTCAGCGGTACACTTACGTCAATCATGCGCGGTGCGTTGGCATTCAAGTCCACAGTCTGCGCAAAAACGTCCTGCGGCGCAAGCAGACCTGAGGAGTGCTCCTGGATTATGCGGAGCCTGACCTTGCAGTCTATGGCGGAGGTCAGCTGAAGCTTCTGCACAAGTTCTCCGTATGATGGGTCGTTGTGGTCGATTGTCCTCAATGTCGGAGCGTTATCGGCAAAGCGCAGCGCATAGAGCCATTCATCATCTGCCCAGTAGCCTTTTTCAGGTTGGTTTGCAAGGTCGCTTGTTGCTGAAAGGGCGGAGGAGAACCAGCTTCGGACGAAATTCAGTTTGAGTTCCTTTGGTGCCGCGTCAAGCTCCAAAGCCTTCCAGGGGATGCGTGCCTCGACGCGCCACAGCAGCGTGTCGTCTATCTGATGGCTCAGATGGGAGACATATTTCCATTCTGGATTGTAGGTGCCGTCAGTGTCCCTCATGTCTGCCTTGCCGCCAGCCACGCAGCCGGCGAAATAGTATTTGCGACCGTTGTGCCGCAGATGCAGTTCAAAGGATTCGTTTTGCCAGACACCGCTTTCCTTGTCATCGGGACCGTGACCTTTCTTGATGCTGCTTCCGGGCGGGAATGTCGTGTCCATGGAAAAAAAGAGCGCCGCATCGTCCCATGTGAAGTACACGTGGTGGGGCGGCAGGTTCCAGGTCGGCGAGCCATTGTAGTTGCGGTTCCCTTCCGTAAGCGAGACGATTCCCGCAGCATTCTGCCATCCTTCATCCTCCAGTGCGGCGTCCAGTTTTATGTTCCCTTGAAGTTTTGGGACGGCGATTATTCTTGGGTATCTTTCGCGTATGGGGGCTGCCTTGACCGCGGAGAAATCGGCTATTTCATCTGCTGACAGAGCTTCCTTGAAGATTCGGATGCGCCCGCAGTAGGTGTCATTGTCCCACGGTGGGACTGAATGATATGCCGATTCCATCGGACCTATGGTCAGATTTGTGATCAATTTGGAATCAAGCTGGACTGGCTGGGGGCTTTCTTTGATTAGCCTGCCCTGAAAATAGCATCTCACCTTGTCGCCGTCCCATGTCAATGCCGCCTTGTATGGCGTGTCCGGCTTGAGTTTCTCGCTTCCGAAATAGAAGTTGTTCGTCTGGTCGTAGAATGTGAACTGGCAACAGGGATTGTTCTGAAAAGTGCGAATGCCGATGAGGAGCCGAGAGGCGGTGTGCAGCATAAGCAGTGTCCGCATGGGGTATTTGGAGCGGCGCATTTTGTCCGTGGCGAAATCCAGCATCAATGTGCCCGACGGTCCGATGAGGTCTCTTGC
>JAFYGL010000563.1 GCA_017543165.1 Victivallales bacterium
GCATGATGTAAGTTTCTTCAAGAACAATGGCATTGGTTTTGAAGGCCATATCGGCAGAGTGGAATTGCGCGAGGACTGGGAGAAAATCAAGTCATTCCTGGCGACGGCGCATCTGCCTTATTCAAACCAGAAGGCACTTAATATCGCCTCCTACGATGACAAGGAACGTGAGGCGGACATACAGTACCTGAAGGATTCCATTGTGACTGCGGCTGCATACGGCGCAAGGCAATGTGTCCTCCACACCTGCGGTTTTGAAAGCATAAATGAGGAACTGGCAGGTTGCTATGAGCGCATGATTGACGCAATGAAGGAACTGGCGCAATTCGCAAAAAACTACAAGTTGCTGGTTTGTGTCGAGAACATGGTGCTGAGGAATCCCAAGCAAAGATACTTGTATGGTTCCTTTGCAACCCAGTGGTATCAGATTTATGAGGATGTGGATGAGACAAATGTAATGCTTACGCTGGATACAAGCCATGCCGCCAGCAGCGTCCAGGGATACAAGACTCTGGAGGACAGGCAGAAGCATCTGTTTGATTTCCTGGCGCACCCAGAACGCATAGCGCATATACACTGGTCCGATTCACGCATCGCCACGCAGGAAGCCTTGTTCGGTGACCTGCATCTCATTCCAGGGCAGGGCGATTTGCCGCTTGAATTCCACCGCCAGGTCAAGAAACTGGATGCAGTCCGCGTATTCGAACAGGATAAATGCACTGACGAACAGGTGCTCCAGGCAATCAACTTCGTGGAAAGCCTGTAGATTCCCATCGCATCAACGCAGAGGCGCAGAGTTTTAACGCAGAGACGCAGAGACGCAGAGTTTTCTAAGAATGCTTTTGTTCCAGAATGCATGGAACAGTAATAATAAAAACTCTGCGCCTCTGCGCCACTGCGTTAAAACTCTGCGTCTCTGCGTTAAAATTCTATGCTAGTCCAGTAGTTTGCGGAGTTCGTCCAGTGTGAGTGGCGTTGCCTTGTCTGATGTGGTGCCGTCTATGACTGCGTTGAAAAGTTCCCGTTTGTAGTTGACGATGTCCAGCACCTTTTCCTCCAGTGAATTGGAGATGATGATGCGGTATGCAAAAACTGGCTTGTCCTGGCCAATGCGGTGCGTGCGGTCGATGGCCTGGTTTTCCACGGCGGGGTTCCACCATGGGTCCATCAGGAATACATAGTCTGCCTTTGTGAGCGTCAGGCCTGTGCCCGCCGCCTTCAAACTGAGGAGGAAGACGCCTGGTTTGTCGCTCCCGTTGAAACTATCCACAATCTGCGCACGTTTGGGGATGGGCGTTTCTCCAGTAATCTTGAACAGCGGCAGGCCTGTGTTTGCAAGTTCCCTTTCAATGATTGAGAGCATGGAAGTGAACTGGCTGAACACCAGCACGGAATGGCCGGCCTCGGTCAATTCCTGCAATTTCTCCTTTAGGTAGTCTATTTTCAGTGAGCGTGGTGCATTTTCGGGATTGTCCTTCATTGCCAGTTCTGGGGCGCAGCACAGCAGTCTCAGGCGCGTGTAGAGGGAGAGTATTGTCATCATGTCCGCATTCTGCTTGCTGATTTGCGCTTTTGCCAGTTCCCGTGCGTAGAGTTTTTCCGTTGCCTCGTCCATGTCCAGGCGCACGATTTCCTCTGTCTTAGGCGGCAGTTCTGGCGCCACCAGCGTCTTGCTGCGCCTAAGCATGAGCAGAGAGAGCAACTTTGCAATGCGATTGCGCCCGCCACTGGCGAATGCGTTCTGGAAATCCGCGTTTTCGCCGACAATGCCTGGATTAAGGAAGTCCAGAATCGACCATAAATCGCCCAGGTTGTTTTCAAGTGGCGTGCCAGTCAGCGCCAATCGACGCTGGGATTTCAGGTTGCGCACGGCAATGGAAACGCCAGCCTCTGGATTCTTGATGGCCTGCGCCTCGTCCAGTATCACCATTGAGAAGTCCTTTTGTGCCAGTTCCTCAATGTCCATCCTCACCAGTCCATAATGGGTGACAAGGATGTCGTCGTGGCTGTTTTCCAGTATATTGCTTCTGGCAAACCTTGAGCCGCGAAGCGCCGCCGCCTTGAGGTTTGGGCAGAATTGCCGTGCCTGCGTTAGCCATACGTCTATCACCGAGGCAGGCGAAACCACAAGTGCCATAAATGGCGTATTCTGCTGGATAGCCTGCTGCTTGCAGGATTCGATTACGGCAAGAATCTGCAATGTCTTGCCTAGTCCCATGTCATCCGCCAGGATTGTGCCTACGCCGTATCGCACTCTTTCAGCCAGGAAGTTGAAGCCCACTTTCTGGTATGAGCGCATTATTCCAGTAAGGTGGGTGGGCAATGCAAGTTCAGGCACAGGCCTTTCATTGCGCAGGCTCTCCAGCAGTAGGCTTGAATTGTCCGCAACACGTATTTGCGGGATGTTTTGCAGGTGGTCGATGATTTTCGGTGCGTTTTGCTTTATTATGGTGCTGTCCTGCCCGTCAAAGCCTTCCTCCGCCAGTGCCTGCATTGCCTCTGCCACTTTGTCATAGTCAAAGCGCCTCCAGTCCCCTGCGGAACTCTGGTATATGCCGCTTTTGTTGTTCTTGTTCCAGATGGCGCTGCCTGGAATGGGAGAGCCATTGCAAGTGCACTTGAAGGAAATGTCAGCCAGTTGCCCTCTGTCGCGGAGCGAGATTTCCACTCTGGTTGCCTCTGCCTGTCCATTAAGAAGTCCTGAGACGCTAGATGTGTAGAGTTTTTTGATGTTGTGTGGAATGGTGTTCCATATTTGTACAAGTTTCTCTGCATTCTGGAGATTTGCCCTGAATACCAGACCGCTGCTCTCGACATGAGCTTCCTGTAGTTGCTCCTTTGCTTCACGCAGAGTGGCCTTGATATTGTCCAGTGTCTCATTGGTGAAGGTCTCGACATGCAGTTTGCCGTTCTGGACCTTTATGCTGATTGCCTGCCCGCCCGAGTAGTTCGCCAGGTGAAGCCTGCGCCCATCCACTACGACTGTCAATTGGAAGTCGCCTCTGGAATCCGTGCTTGCCTCAATGCCCACTTTGGGTTCCCGCACAACAGTCTCTACCACATCCTCCGAATTGCGTATCAATTCGAAATGCCCGTCAATCAGCGGTGGCAGCTGCCTTTGTGCATCAGAAAACTGTATGTTGGCAGGACCGTATTGATAATATTTGAAGAGAAAGTTCCAGGGCAGAGGCGGCTTGAAGGCGTCCATTAGTTCCCTTGTGTAGCCAGAGCCGTCCTCGCGCATTGCCTGAAGCAACTTGTTCACATAGTATCGTGTCCCATCCTCCGCCATGATGACGGGATACACATGCAAGTTTTCTCCATGCCTGCTCAACTCAAAATGCATGGAGGTAAACTTGTGCAGATTAAGCGGATTGAATGGCTGCTGGCTTCGTTTTTCTATGAAACGGCCAGGTGTGGAGGCCCACTTGTTGAGCCATATCTGCTTGTCGGCTGGCGAAATGGGCAAGAGCATCATGGGACGGCCAGAGACGCCCAGGGCACGTAACTGCGGAAGCACCCATGTCAGGAAGTCGCTGTCCTGCTTTGACCAGATGTATTCCGATGTGTGGCTGCCGTTCTCCGCATCCGCCTTTGCCAGCGAAGCC
>JAFYGL010000564.1 GCA_017543165.1 Victivallales bacterium
CTCAAATATTGGCATGTTCCGTTAGTTTATGTTTAGTGGACTGTGGACAGTGGACAGTGGACTGTGGTGGCTTGCCTCTGGCGTAGCGCAGTTTATGTGGGCGCCGAGGCGGCGCCCACTCAGGTTGCCTTGGCGGGAACAGCATTCTTGGCTGTAATACATAAAACTGTCCACTGTCCACTGTCCACTACTTTCCTATTGTTTCCTTTCGTGTCTCGTTGCCAGAAGAAAACTCGTATTCTCCCTTGAATGCCCTGAATGTGGCCTTGCCCTTTGCGTCCGTGCGGAGGCTTGCATTTGTGAGCCAGGTTTCCTTCAGCAGTTTTTTCAGTGCTGCGAAGGCAGGCTTTTCTGCAAGTCGTGCGTCCAGCAATGCCATGCGCGGGTTGAGCCTGGCGGCTGCCCACAGTTCGCCGAAAGTCACGCCGTGCACGCCTGGATGAGGGAAGAACAATGTCAGGTAATCCTGCATCATTGCGGTTTGCTGCTCATCGTTTTCAGCGTTTACGGCGAATCCAGCGATGAAGATGGGGATTTTAAGTTCCCTTTGCACATAGTCCAGACGTTTTTCCATTGCCTGCGGCGCCACATCTGGCCTATTGACGGTGCAGCCCAGGACGATGGCCTCTGGCCCCTTGCCGTCCTGCTTCAGCCATTTGATGAATTCCACTGTATCATGTAGCGGCACTTCCGATTGTGCGCAGATGGAGTTCAAGTCGCTTATGCAGAGCAGCGCGTTCTTTGCATTTTCCTTGGCTGTGATGAATGCGTCGCTGAGGCTTTCCACGCCGATTAGGTTGTAGATTTCCTGATAGTCCATTACGCCGTGGACCACGTCCCACTGGTCGATGCCTGGAATGCCTGCCTTCTCTGAGATGTGCGTCCTCAATGCGGCGTCCAGTTGGGCGACCTGCATCTTGCGGCATTTCACTGGGGCGAACATGAATGCGGGGATGTAGAGCGCGTGCCCGCGGACCTTGAAGCCCAGTTTGTGCATGTTGGCGAGTTGCGGTGCAAGAGCATCCTTTCCCCATGCCTCATAGTCTCTCCATGTGAGTCCGTCGCTGAATGTGATGATGTCGAACAGCGACTTGTCCAATACGGTTTTCATCACATATTGAGGAAGCAGGTTCTTGTCAATTTCCTTTGGCACGTTTTTGAATGCCAGGAAGGAAAGCGGGCATTCTACGCCGAAACTGAATGGCCTGCTTATCTGGCGTACTTTCACCTCTGCATTTGGTTTCCAGGTCAATGTGTATTCCACAGTGCGTATGTCTTGCAGCCGCTTTTGCGCCAGTTTGCGCCAGTCTTTGTCATAGAAGTCGCCGCCCAGCACAGGCTGCACCGTGCTTTCCACCTGATTGGGGGAAGTGCCTTCAGGAAGCAGAGTCAGGGACAGATTACGCAACTCGCATGTGCCGACTGTGCCGCCAAGGTGGAATGAGAGCGCCGTGCTTTTCTCAGGCAAGGCCTCGTGAATGGGGACTGCGGCCCTCACTGTCTGCCAGCCATCCGCCTTGTCCAGATGCATGGAGAGCAGTTTTGGCCAGGGGGATTTCTCCACCTGCCAGTAGAAGTTGAATGAGTAGCCAGCGCTGATGTTGTACTCGAACTCAATTACAACCAGGCCGCCCTGCGGCACTGGCGGCTGCACCAGCTGATGCAGTTCCATTGTCCAGGGACGCTCCGACAACTTGGTTACGTTTGCCTTGAATACGCCCTTTGCCGCCTTCGTCGTGCCAAGACCGCCGTTCCTGACGCTCCAGCCGCTAAGCGCGCTGTCCTCTGCATTGAAGCCGCCATTCTCGATCAGCGAAATGCCTTCTCCTGCAAAAAGGGGCAACAGCAACACCAGCGTCAATATGGCAAGGTTACGCATTCTGTTCTCCTGTTGTTTTATGTGGGCGCCGATTGTTATGTGGGCGCCGATTGTTATGTGGGCGCCGAGGCGGCGCCCACTCAGGTTGCCTTAGCGGAAACACGAATATAGAATTATTGTAATTCTCCTGGTGTGTTTTTCGCCAGGGCAACCTGAGTGCGCCCCGCCTCGAGGCGCACATTAGAATTCCTTTACGGCCTTGATGGCGGCGGCGAGCATCTGTTCGCCTGCCTTGAAGTTGAAGCGCGGACCCCAGGTCGCCTCGTAGCCGCCTCTCTTGTATTCCCTGGACATGGGCAGGTAGCCCTCGTAGCCGCCTGTGATCGAGGTGAGCACCGCGTTCGGGCAGGCTTCCCGCAACTTCACGCCGATGGCGGTAAGCACCTCAAATGGCATTCCCACCAGGACCTTTGTGCCCAGGCGCATGAGGCGCAATGGCACTTCCACGTCATCGCTGGGATACATCTTGACAAAGTTGTATTTGTATGTGATCCAGCCCAGGTTCTCGTCATATTCCTTTTCGCCCTTTGCCTTTTCCAGTGCGGCGTTCCACAGCGCATCCGCCTTTTTGCGGTCGCATTTGACACGCAGTTTCAACGGCACATTGACTATTGCGAAGTCCAGTTCTGGCTTGCTGGCCTTTTGGAACTTGCGCTCCGCCAGGCGCACCGCCGACGCCAGTATCATGCCGATGTCCTTGCGCGCCGTGCCGTTTCTCTGCATTGGCACCACGTCGCCTGCCGCGCCCAGTATGAAGAAGCCAGGGCATCCGAAGAATTCCTTGATGTACTGCTGGAAATATCCTGGATAGTCGGCGGATACTCCGTAGAAATACTGCCCGCCAGTGACGGGGTGGCAACTGAAGCGGCCAATGATGGCCTTGATTGCATCGCCTGCCTTGAAGCGCCATACATTGAAGTCAGTGTCCACTGGCTGTATGTTGTATCTGTCTATCTTTGCCGTTGGCCAGGTGTAGTTGGTTTCCACCTTGCCTGTCTCCTTTACCACGGTCCTGCGGTTGAAGGAAACCGACGACACGGGTATGACCGCCTCCTCAATCTCCACTTCCTCCAGATTCGCCTCGGCTTTTGCTATGCCGGCCACCACCTGCTTGAGCCAGAACTTGTAGTATTTTTCCTCGGCGGGGTATCGGCCAAGTGGAATGTCGCCGCCAGGAAAAGTCACTGTATAGTGCTCGAAGCCAGGTGCGAAATGGGTATGGGAGGCGCATAGGAATGTGTTCTTGCCGTCATATCCAGTGGCCGCTTTCAAATCGGCGTATATCCTGTTGCACTGCTCTATGTCAATGCCTGTGTTGTCAACGGTGATGAGCAGTTGCTTTTTTTTGCCCTGCTGGAATACCATGACGCCAGCCTCCAGCGGTTCCTCTATTGCATTGGACAGGCAGTTGCGCGCACCGTAGCCACGCAGAAAAACTGGAAACTTAGGTGTGATGTCCACCTTGACGCAACCCATTTTAAACATTTGAAATGCCTCCGAATTGATTTGTGAAAATGTATAATTCCCAAAAATGCTGTGAATATAGTGCGGTGCATGGGTTTTGCAATTGAAAATATTGTCCATTGACTTAAATTAGCGCAATTAAATTTCCAAAGTAAAACAAGAAGGAACCACAATGTCTAACTACGATGTTTTTGAAAGCCCGTTTTCAACGCGGTACGCAAGCCCCGAAATGCAGCACATATTCTCCGCAACCAACAAGTTCCGCACCTGGCGGAAACTGTGGATAGTCTTGGCGGAGGCGGAAAAGGAACTGGGGCTGGACATCACGCAGGAACAGATAGACGAAATGAAGCAGCACCAGGATGACATTAATTTCCAGGTGGCCGAGGAACAGGAGCGCAAGGTGCGCCACGATGTGATGTCCCATGTCTATGCATACGGCGTGCAGTGCCCCAACGCGAAGCCAATCATCCACCTGGGCGCCACATCCTGCTATGTGGGCGACAATACCGACATCATCATCATGCGCCAGGCAATGGAACTGCTGCGCGGCAAGGTGCTGTCCGTCCTGGCGAAACTGGCTGACTTTGCGGAAAAGTATGCAGACATGCCCACGCTGGCATTCACACACTTCCAGCCTGCGCAGCCTACAACGGTGGGCAAAAGGGCTTGCCTCTGGATGAACGAACTGCTGCTGGATATCGAGGACATAGACCACTTCCTATCCACATTGAAACTGCTGGGCTCAAAGGGCACCACAGGCACACAGGCCAGTTTCCTGGAGCTGTTCAACGGCGACCATGCGAAATGCCGCCAGCTGGACCAGAAAATCGCCGAAAAGACTGGCTTCTCTGGATGCTATCCCGTTTCTGGGCAGACCTATTCCAGGAAGGTGGACAGCCGTGCGTTGAACGTGCTTTCCGGCATAGCGCAGTCTGCCGCGAAATTCTCCAACGACATACGCCTGCTCCAGCACAAGAAGGAAGTGGAGGAGCCATTTGAAAAGAGCCAGATCGGCTCGTCCGCCATGGCATACAAGCGCAATCCCATGCGTTCGGAGCGCATTGGCTCGCTGGCGCGCTTTGTCATAACAAGTTCATTGAATCCCGCCATCACTTCTGCAACCCAGTGGCTTGAGCGCACGCTGGACGATTCGGCAAACAGGCGTCTTGCCGTGGCGGAGAGTTTTCTGGCAGTGGATGCAATCCTGGATATCTTCGCCAACGTGTCATCTGGCCTGGTGGTGTATCCGAAGGTGATTGAGAAGCACCTGAACGAGGAACTGCCGTTCATGGCGACTGAAAACATAATGATGGACGCCGTCAAGGCAGGCGGGGACAGGCAGGAACTGCACGAGCGCATCAGGGTGCATTCCCAGGCCGCGGCGCAGCGCGTCAAGGCTGAAGGCGGGGACAATGACCTGCTGCAACGTCTCAAGGGCGACCCCGCCTTCGCGGCAATCGCCTCCGAACTGGGCGACTCCCTGGATGCCAGCCGCTATGTTGGCAGGGCCCCGCAGCAAGTCAGGGAATTCCTGGCGGAAAATGTGCGCCCGCTGCTTGCCAAGGCAGGCACCAGCGTGGTCAACGCCGAATTGCGTGTGTAATCAACAGTTTTTACAAAGGCTC
>JAFYGL010000565.1 GCA_017543165.1 Victivallales bacterium
CTTGCCCTTGACAGTGCCTTTTCCAGGGGCCTTGGACGACTTGGATTTGCCAGTGTCCACCGTCAGGTCATCCAGTGACACATCGCCGCCAAGCACCTTGACCGCTTCCTCGTTCAAGACAAAGGCCCGCAGACGTCCGCTTAATTTCACGCCAGTGGGCTTCTGAAGATTGTCCGGCTCGATTTTGCAACTGGACCAACTGAAACTGTGCCGCGCATTCTCCAATTCACGCAGCAGCCTGGTTACCTCGCGCATGGACACGCCGCGCATCTCCATGCGCAACTCCACTTCCTGTATGTAGTTCACATTGTTTGTCTTGATTAGACGCGCCTCCCTGCTCTGTATATTCACGCTGGCAAGCCTGGCGATGCTGTTGAACTCCTCCAGAACTTCCTGTTCAACTGGCATTGTGGTCCTCGTTCTTACCCAGAACTGGCCTGACTTGCCACGCAATTCCGCAAGTTCCGCCTGCCAGTCCTGGTTCATCTTCTTCTGGACAGCCAAGTCACTGCGCAGGGACTTCAGGCGGTTCTGCTCCTCCTGGATATGCGAATCAGTAGGCAGTTCAATCATTGGCAAGTACTGATGCCCCAGCATGAGGACAAACGCCAATATCAGCACACCCAGTACAATCTTCTGGTATTTGTTCTTTTGTTGTTGTGTCATAATATTTACCTGCGTGGCAACAATGCGCTCATTCATCCTCTTCCTGTATCTCCAATGCCTCGCCCGAGGCACCCACGCCCACAGCGTCAATGGCATCATTCGCCTTCTGCTTCTGAACCTGCTTCTGCTCTTTCAGGTACGTCTCCATCGCCTTTTTCTCCTCGGGCGTGTCATAACGGGCCTTCAAAACAAAGCGCCTTTCCGAATAGCCCGCCCTGTTGTTGGCAGACTTGGTCTCCACAACGTCGCCCAGTATCGGGGAATTGTTCAGGCGCAAGCTGATGTCCATATTCGCCGTGTCCCCCATTGGCTCACGCAGCACGAATGTAACAGGCACCACGCTGTCGCTGATGTCCATCGTCCAGGTGAAGGGGCCCGCAAACCAGGCTGGCGGCCTAGTCTGCTTGGTAAGTTCAATCAGCACATCTGAAAGCAGTGGCGCGTCAATCTTGTAGCGTGCCATCTCCTCCTCAAGCAACTTCGCCGCCTCCGCATATTTCCCGCCAGAGGCCGCTTTCAGCGACTTCATCTCGTTCTCCACGGTCTTTATGTCCTTCTGTATAAGGCGCAGTCTCATCTTCCTTATCTGGAAACCCTGCATCAGGCCATAGCAAAGGCAGATTACGATGAAGGCGCAAAGGACAGTGGCTATGATCTTGCAGGCCTGGTACCTCTTGGGCCTCAATTCCTGCGGCAGTTCAGGCAAGGTCCTGGCATCCTGCGCCACCAGGCGCGTCAATCCGTATGCCGCTGTGACGATTGCAGGCAAAAACGCAAGCTGCTCACGCTCTGGAAGGGAGGCCAGCTCACCTAATTCCAGCCCTTCAAAAGGCAGAAGTTCACCTATCGTGGCATTGGCAGGCAATTCAAATGGCACGGCCTCACGCCCATTCTCGCCCTGGACATAACTGAAACTTGCCTTGCCAGGAATTGTAACCGCCATATCCGCAAACAGGGGATCCAGCAAAACTGGCGCAGGCGCCAGCATGTCCACCTTGGAAAGCCCTGTCGCGGCGGAGAGCCATTTGCGCCATACGTCCTTCTTCACATAGAAAAGGCGCAGTTTAAGGCGTTTTGCCTGCCCCTGCTGGATTGTTTCAAGTATTCTGTATCCCCATTCCAGTTGTTCGGCGGGAAGAGGCGTCCTTTTCCTCAATTCAAAGGCAAGCGCCGCCCTGAGTTCGGCGCCCTTCAGCAATGGCATTTCCAAATCAGCCATGCCCCAGCCGCCCGCCATCGGCGAGGCCAGGCAATAGGAAGCTTCGTTGACACCCAGTTGCCTGCGCCCTTCGGAGAGCATTTCCGCAAAGGCGCCTTTCTGTTCCTGACCATGGGAATTGGCCTCCGCCTTCCATATTGCGGCGACGCGGAGTTTGCCTCCTGCTTCGCTTTCCAGGCGAAGTCCCAGGCACAGCCCGTCCGCATCCCATGAAAATGCAGTGCAACTTCTCCTCACCGCATTGAACTGCTGGGCCGCCTGCACTGTCTTGTTATCTGACTGCTTGCTTGTCATTGTATCATCCTGTTCCAAATTGAAAGGGACTGGCTTTCTCTTTCGGCGAATATCGTGCTGTTGTTCAAATTGACCTCACGAATCACGCTGTATATCACCCTCACCTCACCGTCATCAGTGGCGGCGGAAGCGAATATCTGCGCCACAGTGCCTTCAGTGAAACTGTATTTTGACTTTATGTTGTAGTACATGTCCGAGGAGAGACTTTCGTCCAGCGGAACCGATTCCTCCGTCCAGCGCCTGCGGGCCTCAAGTATCTCATTCAATTCCTCGTCCGTGCAATCCAAATCGGACTGTATCTCGGCGGCAGACACAGAAAAGAAGGAGACCTTGCCGTCCTCCGTTTCCTTAAGCGTCTTCTTGTTGGGAGGGATTATGGTGATTTCCCCTGTAATCACCTTGTCCCATCCATCCAGCCAATACACCTCTTCCTTGAACTGCATTGCGCCGTCACGGGGCATGGCATATAGCCCCTCGCCCTCATAATCGCCCTCCTCCTTGCCATTGAGGCGCACATTTGTATCGGAATCGGTATAATCCGCCAGCACATCGCAAAAGTTGTCAATCAACTCCAGGGTGTCCGTGTCCTCCATGTCCACATTCCTCTTGAAAGTGTCCGTCTTGTCCAGTCGTATGGATTTATCCACGCCAGCGATGTAGGCATAGGTATTCGAGCCATACAGCTGGTGTTCCCTGCGGTCCGCCATCCAAGGTTCGAAGTCGGTTTCGTTGACTCTGCTCTCGTCGCTTTTGCCCAGTTCCCTGTCCGAATACAGCCTGCGGTCCGTGATATGCATCCACAAGGCATGGTTCGCCGCAGCCTCCGCCACATAGCGCAATTGCGAGCGGCGGCATGTCACGTACGCTTCCTTGGAAATCACCTCGCACACAGTCATGACATGCACCACCATGAGCAGTGTAACCGCCAGCACGCCCAGCACCATGACCAGCGCCATGCCGCGTTCGCGGCTATGTGATGACTTCGCCTTTGTCATGGTGTGTTGTCCACTGGCAGTTCAAATGTGCCATATCTTTCTCGGTAGCTGTTTCCCATGGTCCGTCGAAGCCAGGATTCCTCCCGTCCATCCTGCCATTTTACCCTGATCTGTATTGCAAGTGGAATGTCCTTCCTCTTGCTATCCTCCGTCTCCCAGGAATCCCTCCAGAACAGGCGGTCCCTCCACGCCTCGGACACGTCGCTGGAAAAGTCCGCATACAAAAATGAAATGCTTTCCACTCCAGTGCTGATGACGCTGACTTTCTTCCTGTCGTCTGCTATGTCTTCCCAGTTGATGAATGGCCTGTCCGTGTAGAGCGCCTTCAGTTCGCCGTCCTCCAGAAACAGTTCAACGAAGCGCAGAGAGCCTTCAGCCGTGTCATTCAGGCGATGCAGATAAGCAATTCGCAGGACATCCGCCTCCGCCACGATAAACGGAACCACCTGCACAATGCCGTCCTCCCTTTCGCGCCAAAGAAACGGCACCGCGTTTGAGAGGATGCTGTCCAGCGTCCTGTCCATCGCAAGAAGTTCCGCCTGCCGATTGCGCTCGGTGGTAATGCTGCCCCAAGATGAGGAAACATGCCCCGAAAAAGCGAACAGCGCCACGGCCACCATCATAAAAATGGTCACTGCAATCGCCAGTTCCAGCAAGGTGAAATGTCTGCGCCTTCCACTCATTCCAAATCTTCTTCCTTTATGAGTTTCTGAACCCAGTTTTCGCCCTTGATGCGCCCTTCCCTGTCCCTAAGCACTATGTGGTACTCGCCAAGCATCCATTCGTGGACATGCTCCAGCGCCTCTTCGTGTATGTCCTCTACTTCAGTCAGTTCGCATGACACCGAAACGCCCTCCTGCAGCGCGCCGTCAGGCATCGTCACATTGGGACCGCCCAGCAGGTAGGCCTCCGTGGCCTGCGTAAGCTGGTGCTGCCAGTTCCACCTGTCCTTGGAGCGCAGCAACGAGGAACGCGCACTTCCAAGAATGCCGAGTATGGCTGCCACGGACATGGACAGAATGGTGGCGGCCACCATTATCTCCATCAATGTAAATCTATGTGCTCGCGCCACTGCCATCCTGCTCATCCACAAAAAAGCCAATTCAGCCCATTTAACGAAACATTCCCCGATATATTGTCTTAAAAACAGATTTTTCTTGCTTTTCCTTGCGTTGCTCTGCGCGGCACGGCGCTCCGCGCGGCCATTGGCCGCGCGTCAGGATGAAGGTAGAGCGATATGCGGGCATACAACAA
>JAFYGL010000566.1 GCA_017543165.1 Victivallales bacterium
CACTATTCACAGTCCACACAGCCAAACAGTTTTTTGCGCAGTTTAAGGCGCCAGGACGCCTGCTTGGGGAAGTTGTCAAAGCCCTTGACTTTGCGGAAAATGGCATCGTCACGGCTGACATTCAGTGCCTGGAGCAGCTGGTAGTCCTGCAATGCCTCGCTGAACACCTCCCAGCGGATTGAATCAACAGGCCGTCCGTCTGGACCGGGATACACCATGAATGTGTCGCCGTATGCCCATCCTGGCCAGGCAAGTCCGTCCTGCTCCGCGTATGGATCCAGCAGAATGCGCGTCTGTGACTTGAACCAGTAGTTGAACCCCCAGTGCAGGAAACCCTTGAACGGCCAGCGGTAGAAAAGGATGCCGTGCATCCACACCTTGGGCAGCGGCGTGTCCAGCAGCCTGTTCAGGAATGCCCCTCTTGGGCCGCAGCAGTAATAGCACCAGCATTCAATGCCTTCATTGACGAAGCTCACGGCGGTCCTTATGCTGGGCACCGGCATGTCCGTCAACTTGTCCCTGCCGTATGCGATATCCGTCAATGCGTCCATGGTCTTCATCCAGGGGGCGATTTCCTTGAGCATGGCACGGGCCTTGATGTAGTTTTGCTTGTCAGGTTCGCTGTGCGGCTCGTCCGACACATGGAAGAATGACCTGTCCAGCAGTTTTTCGCGTTTAAGCAGTGCATGGAGTTCTGTGAAGTACTGTTTCAGGAAGGCGCGGTACTCTTCCGAGCAAGCGGCGGTTCCAATGGGGAACAGCAGTTTTTCCTGTTCTGGCTCGCCTTCGTAAATGCGTATTGCGTATGCGCAGCCCCATTGTGTGAATGGGTGCACCCACTCGAAATTGTCTATGCCACATTCACGGGCCATCTTCAGCCAGCGCCTCACATTGCTCCAGTCGAAGGCATAGCCTTTGCCCTTGCGTTCTATTCTCAGCAACTGTGTAGGCAACTTCACGCCGTCAAGCGGCGGCGTGAATGCCGGGACATACAAGGTATCCAGCCCATGGGCCGCATAGTCTTCAACGTAATTGCGGCAAATCCGCCAGAACTCCTCGGAAAACGCCTTCACCTTGTAATACGCCACCAGGGAATCCGCATAGAACCAATGGGTGATATTGAAATTCTCACGAGGCTTGAGCCTCACATTGTGAAGCCTTGCCTTGTATGACAGTTTCAGGGGCTTCCTGCCCTCGGCCTCCAGTTGCAATTGTATCTTGTATTCACCAGCAACCGCATTTTCGGGCGGGGCCACGCTTATCCAGAAGCCGTGCGTTTCATTGCATGGCAGGAGCAGGCTGTCCTCATCAAACAATGCGTCTGGCACATAGCCTGGAAGCCCCTCACCATAGTCGCCGTCCTCGGGATTATCCATGTATGGCGTATTTGCGTGGCGCACGGGTACGTATCCGATGCGGCGTATGCGCACATTCCAGCCATCCTCGGCAATTGCGCTTAATTTATAGCGAAGAGCTTCCTCGTCAGAACGCAGCAGGACCTGGAAACTGAAACGCTCGTTCAAAGCAAAGTCGCCGCAGCAAGTCAGTTTCTTCTCTGCTTGGCTTTGTGGATAGAAACGCCTGTCAGTATTGGAAATCCAAGAATGCACTGTCATTTTTTTATTCCTTAATATTTGCGAGTGTTTGGGAAAATTTGCGAGCTTTTGGGCGTCCATGTGAGCGCCGAAGCGGCGCTCACTCAGGTTGGACAACCTGTATGGCAGTCAAACTGACGAAAACATGCAGGTTGGCCAACTTGTATGGCAGTCAAAC
>JAFYGL010000058.1 GCA_017543165.1 Victivallales bacterium
CTGGTATTCGCTTATGCCAGAGACGGCCTTCGATGCCTGGGTTTCCTGGTAGCGCCGTTGAGTCAGTTCCTCGTATGTCATATTCTTGTCAAAGTGCCCGCAATTGCCATTGCACATTGACACGAATTTCACCACATGTCCCGCCCGTGTGAGTTTCAGTGCCGTGCCGCCGAAGCGTATATCCGCATCATCGGGATGCGCCCCGATCATCAAAAAGCGTTTGACTTTCTCCATTTTTCACATTTCTCCCAGAAGTGCATGAAATTGAACAATATTGACCATAATTTACACAAATTAACATATTTCTCAAGAGAACAATCTGAAATCCAGGAGGCGCCAATATTTTTACATTGTTTTATTTGCAATGTCATTTTTTGTCTGTATCTTATTGCACAGTTGCTAACTCGTGTTAGCGAGGCGGTTTTCGGAAAATACAAGGAGTTGTTTATGAGAAAGAGTCGCGTCTGGAGGATTTTGCTTATTTTGTTCGTTATGCTGGGGTGTGTACTGGTTGGGCAGGAGATAAAGCAGGAGACTGGCGTGGCGCTGTATCCTTTGTGCCAGGAGGCCTCCAAGATGGATTATTTCCTGGATTTCAAGCACAAGAAGGTGCGTGTGGTGTTTGACACTGGCAAGACCGCCATACCTGACGAGCGTATAGAGCTGGAATGTTATGTATGGGGCACGAAGATACGCCGC
Organism: Victivallales bacterium; assembly: GCA_017543165.1. The sequence continues at coordinate 700 of JAFYGL010000058.1, forward strand.
ACGGCAAAGTTCTATGATGGCAAGGCTGTGTGCGAGTTGCCGATGCCCGAACCAGGCAAATACAATCTGGGCGGCATACTGCGTCTGGACGGCAACTTCTTCTTTGATTTGTTCAGAATGTTGCAGATTCCCGAAAAGGCGCCAGAGCCAGTGTTTGACGCGGGGAACATGAAATTGACTTATTCAGTGGACCCCGATGACATGACATTGGAAGTGAAAGTGGATGCCTCGTTGACTGGCGTTGACAATGGCAAGTTGTCAGGTGAGGTGTCGTTTGCGGGAACGAAGGCAAAGTTGCAGTTTGCCAATTGCGTAGGCAAGGTCATTGTTCCATTGCCCAAGCCATGCGTGCCAGGCAAGCAGGATATAATTGCGGATTTGACTGATGGCAATGGCGCGAAGGTGCAGTTGAAGTCGGTGCTGACCATTCCCAGCACGGAATGGCTGGGCAACAAGATTGGTTTGGATGATGTGGTGCTGCCGCCGTGGACTCCATTGCGCAGGAAGGGCAGCAGCATATTCTGCCTCAACAGGGAATATGTATTCGGCAAGGATGGCCTGCCTTCGCAGATTGTCAGTGCAGGGAAGCAGATATTGAGTGCGCCCATAACGTTGAAGATGTCCAAGGACGGCAAGGAAGTCAAGTGGCAACCCAGGAAAATGCGCATTGAGAGCTGCACTGACACGAAGGCGAAGATAGTTGGCGTTGGCGCCGCCAATGGCTCGGAAATCCAGATTGTGACGGAACTGGAGTATGATGGATATATGTACATAGTTGCGCGTCCCTTGGGAACTGGAGAACTGCCATTTGATGAATTGTCATTGGAACTGCCTGTAAAGCGCGAGAATGCATTGTACAGGCATTTGTTCAGTGTGTACAAGGTGGTGTTGCCAAAGAGCGTGCCAGAAGGGGAAGGCATTGTGGAGGAAAGCCCGTGGCGGCCCTTTGCGTGGCTGGGGGACAATTACCGCGGGCTGTTCTGGTGCTGTGAATCGGATGAGATGTGGCCTAACCGCGACGGCAATGCAGTTCAGTTCATAAGAGATGCGAAGAGCGTTACCTTGCGCCTGAATGTGATCAAGGCAGGGCAGAAGATCAAGAAGGACTGGAATCTGGCGTTCATGCTGATGGCGACGCCAGTGAAGAACTACGATGCCCGCAAGAACAGGAAGACGCGCCTCTATGGATATGGCAAGAACTTGGAGTTCAACTTCGGTCCAGGCACAACGGTGGGTTGCGGCTTTGTGAAGTCGGACCCGAAGGTGGATTTGGCTGAGCGTGTGAAGTTGTTGCAGGAGAGAGGCGTCAGGGTGACACCTTATACCGTTCCTACATTTATGACATACGCCATGCCAGAGAGTGTCTTCTTCAAAAAATACTGGTGGTTTGGCTTTGATGACGCGGCAATACTCAATTCAGGCTGGCCAGAAGCCTGGTATTGCAGCTCGCCTGCGGGAAAGGGCTTTGCCGACTTCCTGGTTTGGCATGCGAAGGAATACCTGGAAAAGAACTATCTAAATGGCTTCTACTATGACCAGTTCCACCCGTATGCCTACGCAGGGAAGAGCGCGGGCACTGGCTATGAGGAGAATGGCGTGTATCGCGCCACATATCCCATCAGGGCGCAGAGACAGCTGTTCAAGCGCCTGTATTCACTGGTTCGCAGCCAGCCAAGGGATACATGGGTTTGGGCGCATATGTCCGCAAAAATGAACATAGCCGCACTCTCCTGGAATGATGGCTATTTTGACGGGGAACATCCATTTGCCGCATTGGTGAGGGACAAGTCGTATATGGAGGTCATGAGTCTGGACACGTTCCGCGCCGAGTTCATCGGCAGGCAATGGGGACTGGCACCATTCTTCCTGCCTGAAATGCGGGGCGAAATGGTAAAGACGCCTGACGCAACCCGGGAGCTTATGGCAATGGGCATGGTGCATGACGTGCCGATCTGCCGTCTTTGGGTGGATTCATACGAAGTGGACCGCATTCGCAGGGAACTGGATCTGTTCGACTACGGCAACAGCGATTTCTACGCATACTATGACGATGTGCCGCCTGCCTCCACCGACATGAAAGAGGTCTATGTCTCCGCCTACAAGCATGACAATGGCAGTGTTCTGTTCGTGGCGGCCAACCTCAGCGCTGAGAAGATGGACAGGACTGGCACCATACGCATTGACCGCAAGTGCCTGAAGGTGGGCGCTGGCAAATACATCAGCTGGCCAGACAGGAAGCCCATGGAGGCGGACGGCGATGTGATAAAGCTGACTGTGCCGAAGATGGGCTATCGCATGTTCGTGCTGGGCAATCCTCCAGAAATTGAATTGCCCGACATGCCTATTGGTGCCGAC
>JAFYGL010000567.1 GCA_017543165.1 Victivallales bacterium
AGCGGCCTTCACGGCGTCAGCCTTGCGGTCGTCAGGCACGGTGTTGATAATGGCACGTGCGGAGAAAATTTCAGGCACGCTCATTGAAATGGCGATGCGCGGCACAGCGTCCATTGTCGGGAACCAGCCCTCGCCATACTGCTGATGGCGACACACTTCATCAAGCGTGACCTGGTTGTATGCGTTTGGTGAGTTGAAATCAGCCGGCGGATCGTTGAAGGCAATGTGACCGTTCTCGCCTATTCCTATGAATGCCACATCCAGCTTGTACTGGCCAATGCACTTGCAAAGCTCGGCAATCGCCTTGTCGACATCAGCGGCATCGCCTGGGACCGGATGGAATTCCATCGGCTTTTCTGGAAGCCTGTCCAGGAAAGTCTTGTGGAGATTAAAGCTGAATGATGCAGGATGGTCGTCCTTGAGGCCAATGTATTCATCCAAGTGGAAAATACGCACCTTGCTCCATTTCACATCCTCGCACACCAGCGCATCATACATATTGTTCTGGCTTGGCGCGGTCGCCACGACTATCGTAGCCTCGCCGCGCTGCGCGATTGCCTCGCGAATGAAAGCCGCGCCAGCAGCAGCGGCGGCCTTTCCCATCGCCACCTTGTCATCAAAGATCTTGACTTGCATCTTCCTACTCTCCTAAACTACATTTATTCACTTGACAAATTCAAGATATTCTTCCTTTGTCATCAAATTGTCCAGATTCGCCGCTTCGACATTATCAAGCTTGATGATCCAGCCCGCCCCTTCGGCATCCCTGTTGACCATTTCGGGATCGGTCTCCAGAGCCATATTGACTTCGCATACGGTGCCAGCAACGGGGGCGAATATCTCGTTTGCGGACTTTGTAGATTCAACTGAGCCAAACGCCTCAGCGGCTGCAAAAGCACGGCCCTTATCTGGAAGTTCAACGTATGTGAGCGTCTTAAGTTCATCGGCGGCGAACTGGGATATCCCCACAGTTGCAATGCCATCGGCAATTTCTACCCATTCGTGTGTCTTTGCGAATTTCTTCATCTGCATGATCCCTTAGTTACTAAAAGAAACCCTTCAACATTTCTGTTTTCTGGGGTAATATGGCATGCTTCAAGGCATTGTCCATAGAGGCAAACGCAAAAATCAAGCCACTGCCATCGAATGCACGTCAATACGATGCTCACTTTATGCCGGCACGCCTGGCACGCTGTCTGGAAATTGTCTTTATTCTGCGCCTGATTGCGGCATACAGCCTGTCACGCGCCTTTGCATCCATGTCCCTCTTGCCATATTCGTTCACAAAGAATCGTACGGCGCATGTAACGCCACAGTAGAAATGCAGATGAGAACAGAACTGAATGACATTGCGCAGCGCCTGCCTGCGATTTTTCATGCGCTGCGTCCTGTCATTGTCAAGATAGAAAATCTTGCCGCTCTCGCTGTCCAGGCAGATGTTGCCTGGAATCGCATCGCCATGCACAAAGCCAGCCTTGTGGAGACGGCGCAAATCCGCCGCCAGAAGGGATAGCACATTCAGCGTTTCCTTCTCGCTTGCCTCGCGGAGTATCTTGTAAACAGGCCTTGCCTTGATTTCCTTGCACACAAAAAGCTCCGTCAGCGAATCATTGCGCCATGCAGCCAGGACTGGCTCCGCACAGCCAAATCCAGCCTCGGCCAGATCCTGATGAATCTTGAAAATATTCTGCACTCTGGGGCCTCTGAAAATGCGCTTGAAAAATGTCGTAAACGTCTTCAGAAAACCTTCATTCTGAGGATAAAGCCACTTGGCATACAGCACATTCCCGTCTTCCTCTTCAATACGATAAACCACCCTGTTCCTATAGCGCACCACCTCGCTGCCTTTTCTCGCATAGCTTTCAGGACTGCGAAGGCATGCCGCCTCATCGTCAGAAGCCAGGCAA
>JAFYGL010000568.1 GCA_017543165.1 Victivallales bacterium
TGACTATTTTTTTGGATGATTAAGCCTTGTTATGTAGAAAATTTTTCATACAATATAACGTAAGACAAAAAACTACTTTGCTTAAGAGGTAACAAGTTTAGGGCACTGCTAAAATAAACAAGGAATAGCCATGAAAGGTACAAAGGAGATTTTTGCGGTCTACTTTCCCAGCTGGCATGCTGACAGGCATTATGAAAAGTGGTATGGCAAGGGGTTTTCTGAATGGGAACTCATGAAGACGACGAAACCGCTTTTCCCTGGGCATTTGCAGCCGAAGGAGCCGATGTGGGGATATTTTGACGAGGCGGAACCAGAATGGATGGCAAGGCAAATCGACCTTGCGGCGGACCACGGCATTACAGGTTTCATGTTCGACTGGTATTGGTATGGAGGCGAGCAGTTTCTTGAAAGGCCCTTGGACGAGGCATTCCTCAATGCCCCTAATCGAAACCGTCTGAAGTTCTTTCTGATGTGGGCGAACCACACCTGGAGCGTGTGGCCAGCACTTCTGGATGAGGCGGCTTGTGGAATGCAAGGCAATGAAAACCAGTCGTCCCGAATGCTTCTCAATATGAGCCATTCGGAGGATGACCTGCGCAACGCCATGGACTTCTGCTGCGAAAAGTATTTTTGCTGTGAAAACTATTGGAAGATTGATGGAAAGCCAGTGTATTCATTCTACAACTGCAATCTTCTTTTTGATTTCATACCGCCAGGCCGTGTACTTGAGATTTTGGATGAAAGAGCGAAAAAGCATGGTTTCCCTGGCATTTACACGCTGATGAACATAGGATGCTGCAATGACAATGAATATTTCTGCGGCTGGGGGCGTATTCCACGAATGAAACAGGCTGGATTCGATGCCGTGTTCGCATACAACAGCGGTCTGCGCAGCGACTACCAGCAAAGCGTTGCCAAAGACAAGCCTGTAAATGATTATTCTTTTTTCATGTCAAACCAGAAATACTGCTGGGAGCGCATTGCCGAACAGGGGTTGCCTTTTGTACCCAGCATCACGCTGGGCCTGGATGTGTCGCCACGATGGAGCAGGAAAGTGACCTACCCATGGGACTACGAAAAACTTTCCTATTATCCAATATGCGTCAACAACACACCTGAACGGGTAGGGGAGCTTCTGAGGCAGGCAATGTCCATGGACACACAGGCTGTAATCATCAATGCCTGGAACGAATGGAGCGAGGGAATGTTCCTCCTCCCTGAAAAGCACTTCGGTACAGCGTATCTTGACATGATAAATACAATATCACAAGAACAACAGTAGAAATAATGCACCTGACCATTGGCCAAAGTTCACAGTCCACAGAACACTGACCACTGTCCACTGTCCACTACACATGCGTTGATGACAAAACAAGGAGTTTAAAAATGAGTTGGATTGACTGGATAATCACAATAGTCCCGATGGTTTTTGTGATGTTCATGGGATTTTATTCACGAAAGTACATCAAGGGTGTGACTGATTATCTGGCGGCAGGCCGTGTGGCTGGGAGATATGTGCTGACAGTGGGGGACGTGGCGCAGAATTTGGCTGTAATCACTCTGATTGGCTATACCGAGGCGCATTACAAGGCTGGCTTCGCCATGGCGTTCTGGAGCAGCATCCTTGCTCCTTTGTCAATTGTGCTGGGATTGACAGGCTTTGTCACATACCGCTTCAGGGAGACCAAGGCTCTTAGCCTAGGGCAGTTCCTGGAGATGCGCTACAATCGCCCCTTGAGAATATATGCGTCCGCGCTCCGCTCGATAGCAGAACTGCTTGCCA
>JAFYGL010000569.1 GCA_017543165.1 Victivallales bacterium
ACGTCAAACTGCTTTTTCCATTCATCAAGTGAAACGTCAAGAAGTCCTTTTATTGGAATGGAGATGCCAGCGTTGTTGACAGCGATGTCCAGCCGCCCGAATTCGTTGACGACCTTTTCCACCATGGCATCTACGGCTTTTGAATCGGCAATGTCGCAGTTGATTGCAATAGTATGCCGTCCTGTAGCTTGTGCGATTTCCGCTGCGGTCTGTTCAGCGTTGTCCGCTAGCACATCCACGATTGCCACATCGGCTCCAGCCTCCGCCAGAGCCTGCGCCATTCCTCGTCCAATCCCACGTCCCGCACCCGTAACCAGCGCCTTCTTGCCATCCAATTTAAAACGGTCCAAAATCATATTGCGCTCCTTTGAGTTCTTTGCAATGAAATTATCTTCATAAAGGCACCTTACTTCAGAAGAGATTTCACGGCGTTCTTGACGTCTTTGACACCAAGGCCATATTGTTCGCGCATCCACGCCTGGCAACCGACCTTTGTTGCGTTTACATCAGGCATTGCCAGACGCTTGAACGGCACATCCCCAGCACCTTCATCCATAAGTACCTCTGCCACGGCACTTCCAACGCCGCCACAGATATTATGTTCCTCAAGCACCACGATGCCTTTCGTCTCTTTCGCCGAGCGCAATATCGTAGCCTTGTCGATGGGCTTGACGGAGTATAAGCTGACGAGGCGGCAGTCAATGCCTTCTTCCGCCAGTTCTTCGACAGCCTGCTTTGCGTTGATGCCGACGGTTCCTGCGAAGAAGACCGTGGCATCCTTGCCGTCGCGGAGTTGTGCAGAGCCGCCGATTTTCGCCTCAATTGGACCGTTGTGCAGGTCGGGTTCACCCTTGTATCCGCAGCGGAAATAGACAGGACCCTTGTATGCCATCATGGCATCGGTCAAGGCGATTGTTTCCGCCTTGTCGCAAGGAACGAGTACGACCATGTTTGGAAGTGCACGCATGATTGTGATGTCCTCTGTGGAATGATGTGAGATGCCCAGTTCGCCGTAAGCCATTCCTCCACCAATGATTACGATTTTCACGTTTGCGTCATGGTAGCAGACGTCATTGCGAATCTGCTCTAAGCAGCGCAGCGTCGGGAAGTTGGCGATGGAATATGTGACGGCGATGTTGCCCTCCATGGCAACGCCGCAGGCGACACCCGTCATGTTCTGCTCCGCTACGCCGCAGTTGATGAACCGCTCTGGAAACGTCTCTGCGAACTCTTCGATTTCACCGTAGCCGATGTCGGCGAGAATCATGAAAACGCGAGGGTCATGCTTTGCGATGCTTAACAGTTCTTTATTGAATGCTTTTCTCATTTTGCTTCCTCCACTTCTTTCAATGCCTTTGCCAGAAGTTCATCCGTCAGGCCACCATAATGCCATCTGTAGTCGTTTTCCATAAACGATACGCCTTTGCCTTTCACCGTGCGGAAAATCACGGCGGATGGCTTGCTGTCACACAACGGCAGGTCCCTAAGGGATTCAAAGATGGCTTGCTGGTCGTGGCCATTCTCTTCTCTTGCCGCCCATCCGAATATCTCAAGTTTTTGTTTTAATGATTCTAAGTCGATGATGTCGCGTGACTTGCCAAGAGCCTGCAGACGATTGTAATCAACCAGCATGACAAGGTTGTCCCAATGATGTTGCGCTGCCAGCATAATGGCTTCCCAAGTGGAGCCTTCGTTCAAATCGCCGTCGCTGGACATGCAGAAGATGCGATGCTTTTTCCCAGTCTGCTTTGCCACCATCGCCATTCCGCAGGCAACGGGCAGTCCGTGGCCAAGCGAGCCTGTGGAAAACTCAACACCAGGGATGTGGTGCGAAATATGGCCGCTCAGCTTGCCATTGTCGCAATAGTATTGGTCAAGCCATTCCATTGGAAAGTAGCCTAATTCAGCGAGAGTGGCGAGCAACGCCGCGCCACCATGACCTTTGCTCAAGATGAAGCGGTCGCGGTCTTCCTTTTTGACGTTTTTCGGATCAACGTTCAAAATCTGTGTGTAGAGCACAGGCAGAATGTCTGCCATCGAAAGCATGCTCCCAATGTGTCCGCTTTTGCCCTTGTGTACCATTTTCAGACAGTGGATTCTCACTTTTCTCGCCAATTCGTGGCATCTCTTCATTTCCAACTCATTCATAGATTTGCTCCAATTATTACCATTCTGTCGCAAGTGGACAGGATATTTATTTTCACTTAGCAATTAAGTAAATATACAATGAGACCGAAAAATGTCAAATCAATAGTGAGTATAATTTGCTTTTCTACCGAAAACAAGTATGTTATAGAGGTTATGAAAGAAAAAAGACTAAAATTAAAGAACATAAAAAACATCAATTATCAGGCGGTGCTCGATATATTGCTGCAGTCTGATGGTTTGTCTCGTGTTGAACTTGCCAAAAGGATGGGGTGTAACAATGCGACGGTGACTCGTGCGGTAAGCGCATTGATTGAGCATGGGATTGTCGTGGAAGGTGAAAAGGAGGAGCAGGCTCTTGGGCGTCCTCGGGTAACTTTGCGCATCAATCCAAACGGCCCGTTGTTGCTTGGGCTCGCCCTTGAGGCTGACGGCATCATAGGTGTATTGACGGATTTGCGTGGTGTGCCGAAAGAGCATTATCATATTGTATTCAAGAAACTTCCAGAAAAAATGGTTTTTCTCAATGCCGTCGCCAACGTCATAGAGCATCTGAAGGGGATTGCGAAAGACCGTCTGATTTGCATAGGAACATCTGTATTTGGCCTTTATTCAGGCGAGGAATACACGATTGAGAACGCAGCGGCTCTACCATCGCTCAACGGCCTGGAACTGCGTCCTTTTTTCGAGAAGGCGGCTGGAATGAAAGTCACAATATGCGACCAGTCTGTGGCGAAGATGTCGTATTTGTCCAGAAAGAACCCGCAATTGAATGCTGGAACGTTGATGCTCATCGCGGTGGATAATGGCATCGGCTCGCTTCTGGTGGAGGCAGGGCGTCTCATGTTTTCACGCAACAACCACGGCGGCGAACTTGGACATACCATCTGCATTCCCAATGGTATGTTATGCTCTTGCGGACGACGTGGTTGCCTGGAGACCGTGGCGTCCATTCCAGCCCTGGTGCGCAGTTGTCGTGAAAAACTTCCCATGGCAAAGTTGGATTACGACAGCGTCTGCAAGTTGTATCGTGATGGAAATGAGATTGTGCGCAGTGAGGTCAGTTCTCTTGTGGATTATCTGGGGACGGCAATTGCCAATCTGGTGAACAACATTTCAGTGGAGCAACTTGTCATCACTGGTGGACTCCTCCGGCTGGGAGAAGAATTCCAATCCGCTCTGGAGGCGAAAATTGATTCAATTCTTTTTGCCTCTGTGAAATCATGTATGACAGTTCATTTCTTCCAACCAGAAGGAGAGGATTCATTGGCGTGCGGAGCCGCGATTTGGGCGGAACAGCATACGGATATGATTCATGCACTGTTGTCACCATGAAGATATACTGGTGAGGCGTTTTTTAGGGAATTATATACTTCAGTTGCCAAAACGAATGAGAGACAACTTTGCGGAAATTGACTGGCGTCAGGTATGCGAGGTGTCCTGCCTAAAGGGAACGGCAGGATGGGATTGCCTCTTGCGGGCGAGAGAGTACTTGGTGTATCAGTCCTGGTG
>JAFYGL010000570.1 GCA_017543165.1 Victivallales bacterium
AAGGGATTTTATAAGACGGTGAAAGAAGGCGGGCGGTTTGGGCATTACGTTTTGCTTGTAGAAATTGTCATAATTTGTGTTTGGCATAACATAAGGGGGATGTAGCAAAGGAAAGTCCAAATTCCCTGCCTGTCGTGTCGCATTGTGAAGCGTTCGCGATGGTGTATGCGTTCCATCTGGTGTGTCACCCAAATTCTGGACAAGGTTAGTTTTCGGCACAATGCTCAGGCGTGATTGGAGCAGACATGCAAATGTAAGTTGGTAATCCCAGGTATTGTAGTCACCTATTTCCCTTATGCCCTTCAGCGAAGTAGTGATGAACCAGCGTTCCTGGTAGTCTTGTGCAAAGAACAATTCATTTTTTGCTTCCAGTGTGTCAAGCAAATTGCAGTCAATATCAAAATCTTTCCAGACTCTGCGCCAAGATGCCCATCCCCAACATCCAAATAGAAGCCTGGAAAAATTATAGCTGGCATCAAAATTGACGGCTTTGCCCGCAATGTTGAGGGCTGAAATCAGAGCAATACGTTCATCGTTTCGGTAACGTTCAAGCATCTCAGCTGCAAACCTGAAAAATGATGTATCCAAAAGACAGTCATCTTCAATGATGATTCCTTCCGATTCATTTTCAAAAAACCATGAGATAGCTTCGGAGACCGCCCTCCCGCAGCCAAGATTATGATCACGAAACAAGGTTTTGACGCAGCACTGCCAGTTAATCATCTCAAGGGCCATATCGCGTGTTTGCTTGCAGAGGCTGGCTTCTTCTGGTCTAGTCTGTCTCGGACCGTCAGCTGCAAGATAGAGTCTTTCTGGACGAATTTCCCTTAGCCTTTCCAAGACAATGCGGAGACAATCCATCCTATTAAAGAACAGGAGCAACACAGCTGTTGAACTACAATTGGGCAATGTCAAATCCTCCATGTGAATGAGGTAGGATGGATAACAATCATCTAGGGCAGTATGTCTGGTTTAAATTGTACTTTTGATTGTTCCAAAAGTTCATTTACTTTTGCTATTGACAAAACTTTGGCCGTCAATAGCCGTGCTGCTTCAGGTATTCGTCCATTTCTTGGTATTCTGGCCAGACGGTGTCCTTGGGGCAGCGTCCGATCTCATATTCCAAGCCTTTGTAAAGAGGCATAAGCTCGTCTTGTTTCATCCCCGTTGCCGCAAGAATCTTTGAGTTGTCCATGATGCGGTGGAACAGTCTGTCATATTCGAGCTGCCAGCGGACGCCTGTGCCGAATGGATTTGAATCAAGGATGCGAATGTAGTCCTCCTTGTCCACCCAGACCGCCTTGAGATTGCAGATGTCCTTGTAGTAGTCGGCGATTTCTCCCCAGGAATGATGCTCGGCTGTCGCGACGGTGAAAGTCTCCCCGTATGCACGGTCGTTGAAGAGTAGTCCGGCAATCATTTTCGCTACATCGCCTGCCCAGGACATTGTGCCCTGCACTTCCTTCGCCTGTATTGGAAGCACGACTGCTTTGCCTGCACGTGCCCTGCCAACAGTGAGCCGCGCCTCCAGCGTCACCAGCTGGTAGCGCATCAGCGAATACGTGATCGCGGGACGTATGATAGTCCAGTTCCTGCGCTCAAAGGAACGCAGGATGTTCTCGCCACGCGCCTTGAATATGCAATAGTCATCCGAATTTTTCAGAAGGACGTTTTTAGTCGCGTCGATAAGACGCGGCGACGTCTCCTTTATGGGGTGCTCTTCATCGGCATAGATTCTATAGGTGGAGAGATAGATGTAGTGACCTGTCGTCTGCAGCATTTCAGGCAGAGTCTGCGGAGCACGCCAAGACGGATAAATCATGAAATCCACGATGGCGTCGTAGTTCTCTGCAAGAATTTGCCTGCGCAGGCTTGGCTCCTGCAGGATGTTTCCCGTGATGCCCTGTACATTCTTGTATGGCAGTTCAATGGGCTCCAATGCCACTGCCGTTATCTGGTGACCTGCCTCGGCCAGCAGGGGAACAAGGTATTTGCCCATTGCGCCAGTCGCGCCTAGAATGAGAATCTTCATGGTTTTGACTCCTGTTACAAGTTGTTTATGTTCCAGTGGAAATTGTCCTGTACGGCCTTGAAGGAGCCTATTGTCGGCTGCACGCCGAATTGGCCTCCTCCATAGCCAGTGACGGCGAATGTTATCGCCACGCCCATCTGCATTCCAAGGTAGCGGTGCGGGCGGCTGAATGCGCCGTTGCTCAAATGGATGAACGGCACGTCCAGCCTGCTGTTGAGGAGCATGGTTGCCTTGAGTGCCTCCAGCAGTTCAGTTTCCGTGTTCACGGATGCCACCATCTTGCATATGTCCGCGCCGCGGGCTTGCTGCGCCAGCATGGTCTTCAGCACTTCATCGGCAGTGCGTGCTGGGAGGGTGTGCTGGTGCGATGAGATGAGCGCCTTTGCACCACGGGCGTGTATTTCATCTATGAGCGCCTTTTGTCTGGATATGGCGGCGTTGTCCATTGTGAGTTCATCTGGAGAGGGGGCGAATAGGTCCCCCATCACGTCAATCACCTCGGCGCCTGCCTCGGCTGCCTTGAGCAGACATTCCTGGCGTGCCTCATCATCCCCCCCGAACCAGTTGTCGCTGCGATAGCAGATGAACATGAACGGCAGGTGCACGTCCTGCATGATGTACCTGAAATTATCTACAGTGCGATCCTCCGGTGGCAGTCTCTCAAGTTGTATGGCTATG
>JAFYGL010000571.1 GCA_017543165.1 Victivallales bacterium
AGCTTGAGACACTTCCACATAGGACAAGTATAAGTCGTGAATGTTTTTTGAAGAGGTTGTCCCACGCAATTTTCAAGTCATCGGCGAAGCATTTGTCATAGTGAGCCAGCCATGATATTTCATCAAGCAATATGACAGTGCCTTCGTCGTCATTTATTAGCGAGTTCAGGCGACGGAAGGCGTCCATCCAGCATGAGGGAGGGATCTTTTCGGTCTCGGTCTGCCCAGCCAATTGCTGCGCAAATGTCATCAATTCATCTTTATTTGACAGTTTCTGCTGCGGGCGACGTCCCTCAATTTTAATGAAGCGGCATCCTGAACGCTCGGCAAACACCTCGAACAGCGTACTTTTTCCTATACGTCGCCGTCCCCTGCAAGTCACAAGCGAAGCAGTTTGCTTGCTCAAAAGACTTTTCAGTTGCTCAAGTTGCTCTTCTCTGCCATAAAACATATCTACCTCCTTATTATATGTTATAATAAATGTCACCTATTTTGTATTTTGCAAATTAGGTGATGGAAAAATATTGGTAAAAATATGTCACCTATTTTGCATTTTGCAAATTAGGTGACAGAATTTGCATAGTTTTTACCCAAATGTGGTCTAAAAATCGAGATTTGGGTAATATTCTTTAAAATAATCCCCAAATGTGGTCTAAAAATCAAGATTTGGGCAAGATTCTTTAAAACTATGTTCCCCAGCGAGTATCTCGCTGGGGCATCCTCTCATTCCATATCGAAGAAATCTCCGAAGGTGAGCAGCAGCGGATAGTCTTTTACTGGAATATTCTCGAACAGAGTATAGTCGTTGACGCTTTCCTTCAGATTTTGCGGAGGCACTGGAACGATTTCTCCGTCCTGCCTGCATTGCTTTGGAAGTTCATATTTCTTTATGTTGTCTGGAATCTCGTAAACCGAGCCGTCCAGCAGGTCCACCAGGCGTGGTTTGCCAGGGATTACGCTTTCAATTGTCGTGGTGCCCTCGTATGAGGTGGTGAGTATTTCCGTGGGTTTCCAGTATGCAATCGCGGCGGAGCCATTGGGCTTGGTGAAGGAAACGGAGGAAAAATGCTCGCCGCTTTCCTCCTGTCGGGACATCCGACGTGAATAGCGGTAGGAAAAATGGAATGGTATGGGTTCCACAGTGAAGTCTTCACGGAAGATTGAGGCAAGCGTCTGCATGGTGCGATAAGAGGGTTTCGGCGTATAGATTCCGCTGGCGACGCCGTTTTCATCGAACTCCGCGGAAAGAATGCCGAAATAGCCGAAATCCTTGTAGGTGGCGGCATCCCCTGCGGTTCCGTTCAGGGCCTCCACCATGTCCATGCAGGAGAAATAGGAACTGAACATCACATCGCTGATGAAGTCATTTATGGTGTGGCGCACCATGAATTTCGCCTGTTTCAGTAGTGTCCATGCGCAGCCTCTCATGGCTCCATGCCCATCGCTGCGGGACTGGCATCCCGTCTCACCCTGGATGATTTTGATATTCGGGTTGGCTCTGCGAAGCAGGGCGATTTTTCCGCGTACCAGTTCAGGCAGAAAAGTTTCATTTGGCACATAATTGTGGTAGGTGTAGCCATCCATGACTGCACCAGCGCCAGTGGCCAGAACTGCCGCGAGCCATTCCAGATTGAAAGAACATTCCGAGCCGCCGATGACCTTTGCATCTGGGTCCCCTCTCTTGACGGCGGCGGCTGTCATCTTCACCAGTTCGCCATACTCTGTGCCGCTGGGGCCATGTTTCCAGCACCAGATGCCGTCTGGCTCGTTCCATACCTCATACCACTGTATCTTTCCTTTGTAGCGCCGCACGGTTGCCGTGACGTATGCGCACCAGGCATCCTTTTCCTCCTGGGAGAAGAGGGGAGGGCATCCCACTGCGCCGAAAACCTTGGCGGCCTCCGCATTGTAAAGAGGATTTCCATAGCAAAGGCAGAGCCATGGTCTCATTCCACGCTTTACCAGATTGTCCACTATGGAATCCAGCCACTCGAAGGAGTAGATTCCCTTGCTCTTTTCGGTTCTTGCCCATCCAGACTGGATGCGAACCCATTTCGCGCCAGTTGCCGCCACTTTGTCGTATGCTTTTTCAGGGTCAAATACACCGCGGTCCAGTTTTTCAAAGCCGATTCCAATCCTGGATTCCTTGATTTCACTGGAAGAGAAGGCTTTTACATTTCCAATCTTGATGAGACGTTCCATAAGAAATTTCCTATTGATGATGGTGAAAAACGCAAGCTACTTGCTTACCATGTGTAAGTTTCCTTGAGGGGCCAGTCTATCATGAAGCAGGCACCCATGGACATTGTGAGGTGGAAGAGGGAGGCATTGGACTTGCCGAATTTCGACCAGCCCTCGAAGGTGCGCTTGCCGTCCTCCGCAATGGTCTTGAGCCAGGCGTTCTTGTCCACAAGCAGTTGGCTGGCCAGTTCGTCATGGCCTTCGCGCAGCAGATAGACCAGCACTGGGAATGTCTGGAAAAACAGTATGCCGCCCATACATTTCTCATGCACCATCCTCATGAATTCCTGGTGGAATTCAGGCTCTGGTATGATGCTGTGGAATGCGGCTAACACATTTCCAGGCATGCTGATGTGGTTGCTCTGGACATTGTCCCTGAACAAATGTTTTTCTGGCAGATAGAATGCCTTGATGAATGCAGCCTCGATATTGCTGGCATCCGCGTATGGCTTGCGTCCCAGGATGCGTGACACCTTGTTCATCGCCTTGATTGCGCCGATGTAGTAGGCGTTTATCACATTGTGCTTGACGACGCTGAGCGTGCCCTCCCGCTCCACCTCATAGCCATCGCGGTAGTTGGCTGGCCATTCCACCACGTTCCACTTGTCGATGTTGTTGAGCAGGCCGTCCTCCTCCGCATAGTTGTCGCGGTAGTAGTCCAGAATGTCAGTGAATTTGTCATAGCGTTCCGCAATGAACTGCTTGTTGCCAGTCAAGGTGAGGTATGGGAGAATAAGTTCCAGCATCATCAGCGGATATTCGGCGATTTCCTGCATCAACGAGCAGCAGGCGCAAGTCATGAGGCCGCGGTTAATGAAGGTGGTGTCCAGAAAATCGTCAAAGAATTTCTCCATGAGTGAGAAGTCCTTTGTGAGCAGGCAATATGTCAGGAGCGAATAGCAGCCGTCGCCCATGTAGTATCCCTTTTCACGTTCCATGCAGTCCTGTATGACCTCCTGCACGCCGTATTTCAGTGAATCAACGCAAAGTTGCCATACCGCCAGATGCTCGGGATCCGAGTATTTGCAGCTTGCCTTCAACTGGAATGGATAGTGCCTGGCGACGAAATGCAGGCTGTCCTCGTCAATCTCCGTTCCCATGGGCAGGATGAGTTCCACGTAGCGGAACGACTTGTAGTCGTATTCGTTCAGTGTGTCACGCTTGCCAGAAAGCACGAAGTGCTCCACATACTGGCAGTTGCAGCGCAGTTTTTCACGCAAGGAGCCGTCTTCATTGAGTTCCTGGGCGAACTTGAGAGTGATGTCGCTGTATTTTGGGCCTTTTGCCGCCAGGGCGAGATAGCCCACATTGATTGCGCCGAAGTCAATGAAATAGCCAGTGGCGGTGCGTTTCAGTACAACAGGGCGCATTTCCTCGAATACCAGCTGTTTGGAGGGCTGGGGGCACAGTTTGTAGTCATTCTTGGGATTCAGCACTGCATTGGGCCAGCGGGCGTCGTCGAAGCCAGGCAATTCAAAGCCCACTTCTGGCGCATTGGCGTCATAGCGTTCCATGAACTGGGTGCTGTAGCCCGCAATGCCGCAGGCGCTATAGGCGGTATGCAGGTGCTGCCGCACGGTCTCGTCCGACACGGCGACTGTGCGCCCGCCTACGACCACGTCGAACAGGAGGCCGTGCCTGTTGTCTCCAGAGCACCATACGCGGTTGACAAGTCCCTGGTAGTAGGTGTGCACGGCTATGGTGTTCTCGCCTGCCTGGAGGAATGGTGTAATGTCAATCTCATTGTAGTATTGGCGGATGGGAAGGCATGGGGCGGGACCCTGCGCCACAAAGCGCCCGTTGATGTACAGTTTGTAGTAGTCATCTGCTGTTATGAATATCCTGCCAGGTTCCACGCTGTCCAGCGAGAATCTTTTTCGGAAAAGGACATGCCTGTTGTTCACGCTGGAGAATTGATTTGTCGGGCTTGACTTGTCCAGTTGGCGATGAAAGACATTGTATATTGGCAGCGCGGCCAGCTCTGCCGTTGTAATCCATTTACCTTCAAAGTTATGCATTGTTGTTTCCTTTGTTTACAGGGATAGGAGATGTTGCACACCGCTATCGTTGCACGCCCCTTGCGAAATGCTCGCCCTTGGTGCGACGGCGAGGCACCGTCGCTACTACGGCAACTGGCGCGACGTGCCGCTGGCGAGAGGCACGCTAAGACCGTCGCTATTTACTCCGTGACGTACACTATCATATATGCGCCAAGTGTGCCAGATGGGACAGTCACTTTGCTCCATTCGCCCTCGTTTTGCAGCGGGAGCGGCACTGGCTTTGCAAATTCGGGCGAGACGGCGTATGCCTTCTTGGCAGGGTACTGCACCTTGAAGGAGAAGGGCTTCTCCAGTGGCGCGAAGGCATCCTTTGGAGGCACGCTGGGTACTACGTCACCCTTCTTGTAGTTGGAACGGGTGGCGTTCAGAAAATGCAGCGCAAGGCTGCCTTCCTGAGTCTTGTAGATGGAGGTTATGACCTGGCTTGGTATGCCTATTGGCTGCCAGACCTTGAAGTCGCCCGCCACGGTGTTGATTACGCGCAGCACATTCTCCTCCGCCAGCGGATTGACTTGGAACTTCATTGTCGCCTTGCTGGTTACCTCGTATGCGCAGCAGGGCTGCCCGAATATGGCTGGGCTGAAATAGACACATCCCTTGCCCAGCTTGTTGTAGTAGAGGCCAGGCACGGTCTTGCCATTGGCAAGCACCAGGTCCATCAAGGTTCCAAGGCCCTTTGCGAACTTGTAGGGCTGGTATATGCCAGGCACGGCCAGTTCCTTTCCGTCCTTCCAGCGCACCGCGCTGTACTTCCTGCTGGCGTCGCTCTTGAGGTAGTCGGAGCCATTCAGCAGCATCTGCCCCACAATCCACTTTCCTGGCTTGTTCGCTATCTCATTGAAATAGCCTGCGTTGTTGGAGAGATATACGATGCCGCCAGCCTCCACATAGTCCCGTATCGTCTTCACATTCTCCTCGCTCATGGCTGTTGCGTTGTTGATGAACAGCGCCTTGTAATTGGAGAGGATTTCCTTTGTAAGCCCCGCCTCGTAGATGAACTCGTGGGGGATGTGGTTGGCTATCATGACTTGCGAGAATCCCATGATGTCCACCTCGGAGGAGGCCCTCTTCGCGCAGTCGCGCCCAAATGTGGAGAACAATACTGCGATTTTCGCCTGGCTGACGGCTGTCCTGCGGTCCATGTTGCCTGCCTTCACATTGAACGACCTGTAGTTTGGCTTGCCTTCAGGGCAGTGCATGCCGCTCATCTCCCAGGTGGTCTGGGCGTTCAGGTTGTTCATTGCCCAGCCGAAATACATGATGTCCCAATCCCTGGCGTCGCTGTAAACCAGGCCGAATATGGGCTGGTGGTTCACATTGCGGAACATGTTCTTCATCTTGCGCATGCAGGCCAGTCCGCGGTAGCTGGCGAAGCCGTTGCGCGTCATGATTTCGGTGCCCACCATGTCGTATGTTCTGGAATATGCGTCCATGCTGCTGGCCAATGCGCATGAGGCCCAATTGGAATAGATGCCGTAGTGTGTGGTATAGCCGATGAACACAAAGTCTGGCTTGAACTTGCGAATTTCCTGGCGCAGCGCCAGCCAGAAGTCGCCGATTGCCTTCTGGCGCCAGGCAACCCAGGCGTGCCAGAGTGTGGAATTGTTGTTCATTAAGTGCGGGCTGTTTTCGTCCGCAGGCATTATCCAGCCTGTGTCCTGGGTGAATTGTTTTCTGCAATGTGAGCAGCCGCAGAAGTTCTCGCCGTGGAACGCCACTTCGTCCGCCATCAGGCCATCAATGCCAGTGGCCTTGATGTGGTGAATAATGTCATTGAAGAAGCGCTTGCGCGTGTATGGATTTGTGGGGCAGAGACCGCGGTTTGGCAGGCCTGTGTTCACGGTGTGCTGAAGTTGCTCCATGCGCTCGGTGAGCACGCGGAAGCCGCTGTCGCACTGCCATAGCAGCGAGAAGTCAATGTGGTCGATGAACTTCATGTTTCGCTTGTGTCCCTCTGACACGATTTCCGTGAGCATTTTCTCAATGCGCTTGAGGTGCATTGGATATGTATGCCGTGAAAGGAAGCCGCTGATGATGATGGTGTCGATTTCATCCGCCGTAAGTTCGTCCAGTCTTCTTTTCAGGGCGCCTGGCTGTGTGAATTCATCGAAACTGCCGCCATTGCCAGTGCCCCATGTGCCTAGCAGGGAGGCATGGCGCCAGTCCTTGCCATCCTCGAAGACCGCATAGCCTGTGGGATATTCCAGCGGCTTGCGTTCCGCGGCCATTTCCTGCCCTGGCTCAGGCAGTGGATAGCTCTCGATGTCTATGTTGTATTTGGGTTCATGCAGATAATGCTCGCTCTGGAATAACACCGCTGGCGACGGACCCTTGTGGCTCACCCACATTCCCCTGCGGAATGAGAAGTCCTCCGCCGATGCCTGAAGGAGTTGGTCGCCGACTGTGGCCACTTGCCACTGCCCCGTGAAGCATACGTCCGCCCTGCCTTCCTCAATCCATACTGGCGCCGATACGATGGTTACTGTCTTCCTGTCCAGTTTCAGTTTCTCCACAATGGGCTTGCCATTGACGGATATGCCCATGCCGTCTCTTGTATTGTCAAAGGCGGGTATTCCGAATGTAAGCAGGTGAATGCCGCTGCGCAGTCCCTCCATGCGGAAAACTGCATTTTTGCCCGATGAGACTGCACTGTACAGCGCGCCGGATGGCCTGTATTCCTCGGTCTTGAGTTCGGCGCCAGGAAGCCAGCCAGCCTTTTGCTCGGCGCTGAAAGACGCGGTGCCGATGGCATTGTACATCTTGCCGACTTTTTTCGCGGCCAGGGCATAGAGCCTGTCTGGCGGCAATTCGGAATAATAGCGGTATTTTCTGTTGGCGTGCCGCTTGTCATAGTCCTCCGCGCTGCCTTCGTAGATGACCATCTTGCCTGTGTTGCTGCCGCCGTAGAATTTCGGAGTGTAGCCTACGCTGATGAAAAGGCTGTTGTTCCTGCGGTAAACTGCCCACAATCCCATCAGGCCATTGGGTGGATAGTCGCTGTGCGCGTCGTTTGTGCCTTCGGGGCTGCAGTCAATCACCAGTTTTCTGGAGCCGTCAGGCGCTTCCAGGGCAATCTGCCTGATGCGCTGCGCTGCGCCCTTGTCATCCACAATTATCTTGTTGCCGTTTTTGTCAGGGGAAAGCACGCCTGTCAATGTGCTTGCCTTTGAGATGCGGTCGATTATTGCCGTGTATTTCCAGCCCTCAAGAGCCTTCCAGTTGAATTCCACTATGTATGCCTGCGCCTTGCCATTGGCGGCTGGCGTATAGCCTGGCACGTTCATCTGGAATGTGATTTCCAGTTCGGTGCTGTTCTTTACGAATGCCACTTCGCGGCGCCAGCCCAGCTTGTCCTTCTCGCCAAAGTGATTCACCACGCGGCAGCCGTCTATGGTCTCCTCACGCTTTTCGCCGTCCGCAAAGCCATCTTTGCCAAGATAGCTGAAGTTCTCGCCCAGAATCAGTGGCGTGCCTCTCCACTCCAGGTGGATATTGTCTTCGTTGGTAAGTTTGAATGGTGCCTCCTGCGCAAGCAGACTCGTGGCAAGGGCAACTGTCATCGCAAGTAAAAATCTTCTCATGTCAAATCAATGTCAACTGTGTTTAATAAATGCCGTTTCTATGCAAACGAGCGGTAATCTATAGTTCCATGCTTGCTTTTTCAAACAAAGGGCCATTAGAATTGACGGCGATTATAGTGCGCGGACACGGTCCGCGCATCAGGATGGGGGGGGGACAATATGCGGGCATACGCGAATGTTTCCGCAAAACTGGATGTCCAAATCTGCAAGAACATTGTTTCTTTCTCGAGTATAGTTCTACCTTCATCCTGATGCGCGGCCAATGGCCGTGCACATTAAAATCCCATTACCAAAACGCAGCCTCTTGCGGAAAAGTTCGTACCATTCCGCAAGAGGCTGCGTTTTGGTAATGGATTTTCTTTTGTAGCTGCTACTGAGAATTTTGCGCATTCCTTTGCAAAGTTCTCAGTATACTGCAAACTTTGTATTGAAATTTGCAAAGTTCGCAGTAGGTTATGGAAAATTGCACAAAAACAGAGGAAATTATTAAATGAACTACAAATATTCATCTTATTCAGTTTTTCTTGCGATAACTATGGTTTTATGTTCGTGTGCATCCAATAGCTATCGTTTATCATATGCTTCCAATGACATACCAAGTGAACTGTGGAATAGAAGCATGGACAAGCCCATTTTGGTTGAAATAACTGATTTTTCACAGGTGGCTGAATGGGAAGCCGAAGGATATTGTGTTTTAGGACAGTCTATATTCAATGGTAATTGGTTGTCTCGTGCCTGGGCGATGGATTTTGCAAAGGAGATAGGAGCCAGTCATATTCTAGTGCATTTTAAGAATACGGAATTAAAAGAGCAACAGACAACGGTATATGTTCCCATAGCAACCCCAACCTATCACTATGGGTACGTATATACATCTCATGGTAGGGCAAGATATAGTGGAACCGATATAACAACCAGTGTTGTGCCTGTGACATCTTCAGAAATTGTTGCAAAATGGGAGCAAACAGCCATTTTTCTAGCCAAACTAAAGCAAATTCCCTCTTATGGTGTGGAATTTGATACTCCTCCAAATATACCAGGGCAAAAGGATGGCGAAGTCAAAGTAAGAGTAGTTTATCGTGGTTCTTCTGCTGAAAAGCAAGGCATTCTTGTCGGGGATGTGTTGCTTCGAATCAATGGGGTGGATATTCCAAATCATGCTGCTCTTGACAAGTTTTTCAAAACTAACCCTAATATTGAGAATATTGAAACCAGACATGAAAAATAAAATTGTACTTCTTCTGTTAATTAGTTGCCTTGCATTGCTGCTTCGGGGATGCACTAGTTTTAATTTTGGTTATACTGATAATCATTCTTTAGATGTGTATAATACCAAGCCTATAAGTAGAAAATACGATGTGACATTCTCTATTTACTATTTCACAGCAAGAAATGATATAATTGGACAAGGAGATAAAGAATATTACCAAAAGAGAATCAGGGAAAATCTGCTTAATACAGGCTTGTATTCAAAAGTGACTTATGTACCAGTTGACAAGCCTAGTTCGTATCACTATCATTTCAATGTAATATACAATGCACCTAATGTAGATACATCTTTTGGTATAGCTTTTATATCGGTGTATACTCTGTTCACTGTTCCAACATGGGAAACAACTACCATTGACATATCAGGAATGGTTTTCCTTAATGGGAAAATGGTACATTCCATAGCGACACCTGAAATTATCAGGTGTTATTATTGGCTTCCTTTGCTTCCTGTTGGTTTGATTTGGAATGATTGGCTCGCATTTAGCCATGTAGAAGGTAAAATGATAAGATATGTTCTTAATGACCTGAATAATTATCACTACGGTCATTATGTTAATTCATCGGAAAAATCAAATATGTAGTGATTTTTCCACCAGCACTATTGAAAAGTGGACAGTCTGATGAGGTAATTTCAAAACTGCCTGTGTGGGCGCCGAGGCGGCACCCACTCAGGTTGCCTTGGCGTGAACAGCATTCTTGGTACTAATGCAAAAGACTGTCCACAGTCCACAGTCCACAGTCCACTAGTCACTGATATGATTTGCCACCATGCGGTGGTATTCCTGGAGGGAGCATACGTCCAGGCGTCCTGCGTCAATGGCGGAGTATGCCAGGCCGTCGGTGGCCATTTGCAGTGCCGCGCAGGTGGTTGTGATAGGCAGGCCGAACTGAATTGCCAGGGAGCGCATTTTGACGCCGTCGTCGCCAGGCGCGGAAATATTAACCAGCCAGGATACCTTGCCCTCCAGGATAAGGTCCTTTAGGTTTGGGCGTCCCTCGCTGAGGCGGAACACCGCATGGCATGGAATGCCGTTGGCGTAGAGCATTTCGCCTGTGCCAGCCGTTGCATAGAATTCAAAACTGTGGACAGTTGCGAGCTGCTGTATGAAGGGCAGCGCCAGCGCCTTGTCCGCATCGCGGATGGACAGGAACACGCCGCCTGAATGTGGAATGCGGTTGCCTGCGGCGTCCTGTGACTTCAGGTATGCGTTTGCCGCGTCCCAGTCCAGTCCCATGACCTCGCCTGTGGATTTCATTTCAGGGGAGAGGGTGATATCCACGCCAGGGAATTTGGCGAATGGGAACACCGCCTCCTTGAAGGCGGAATAGGGCAGTTTGGGCGAATGGGTGAAGCCGATTTCCTTCAGGGATTTGCCTGCCATGCACAGCGCGGCGTATTTCGCCAGAGGAATGCCAGTGGCCTTGCTGGCGAAGGGCACCGTGCGGGATGCGCGGGGGTTAACCTCGATCACATACAAGACACCATGCTGCACGGCGAACTGTATGTTCATCAGCCCCACCACATGCAGTTCCTTCGCCAGGCTGTTGGCGGCTGCGCGTATCTCATCCAGCACGGATTGCGGCAAATCGCGGGGCGGTATCGAGCAGGCTGAATCGCCAGAGTGTATGCCCGCCTGCTCCACATGCTCCATCATTGCGCCCACCACGGTGAGCTGCCCGTCCGAAATGCAGTCCACATCCAGTTCCTGCGCATCGCTGAGGAATTTGTCTATCAGGACAGGATGCCCTTCTGACACTCGTGTCGCCTCGGCCATGTATTTGCGGAGGTATTTCTCCTCATTGACGATTGCCATGGCCCTGCCGCCCAGCACAAACGAGGGTCGCACCAGCACTGGATAGCCCAGCTGCGCCGCCAGGCGGCTTGCCTCTTCCGCATTGGAGGCCATTCCGCTGGGCGGCTGGCGGATACCCGCCGCCTTGGCGATGCCCTTGAAAATGCCGCGGTCGTCCGCCGCGTCGATGTCCGCTGGCGGTGTGCCAAGAATGCGGACTCCTGCCGCCTCCAGCTCGCTGGCGAGGTTCAGTGGCGTCTGCCCGCCCAGTTGCACGATTATGCCTTCGCATTGTTCCCGCTCATAGACGCTCAAGACATCCTCCAGCGTCAGGGGCTCGAAGTAGAGGCGGTCTGCCGTATCGTAGTCAGTGGAGACTGTTTCTGGGTTGGAGTTGAGCATGATGGTCTCGTATCCAGCCTCCTTCAATGCGAAGACCGCGTGCACGCAGCAGCAGTCGAATTCAATGCCCTGTCCAATGCGGTTGGGACCGCCGCCAAGTATCATTATCTTCTTCTTGCCATTTGCGTCCCTGACAGGCTCGTCATATTCCGCGTATGTGGAGTAGTAATATGGCGTGGTGGCGGCGAATTCGCCTGCGCAGGTGTCCACAGTGCCGTAGCAGGGAATTATGCCCAGGCTCTTGCGGAGGGCGCGCACTTCCTGCTCGGATTTGCCTAGTGCGAACGCCAGCTGCCTGTCCGAATAGCCCAGATATTTTGCCTGGCGCAGGCACTCTGGCGATTCATTGATTTGCGCCTCGAAATCCACCAGTTCCTTCAGTTTGCGCAAGTAGAACAAATCTATTCCAGTCAATTCGTATATTTTCTCCAATTCCCAGCCGCGCTTAAGTGCTTCGTGCAGAATATAGACGCGCTCCGCATTGGGGCGTGCCAGTTCCGCTGCGATTGTGGCCTCGTCCAATTGCGCCAATGGCTCCAGTTTCTTCTCCAGGCCGAAGCCGCAATGCCCCGTTTCCAGGGAGCGTATTGCCTTCTGGAATGCCTGGTTGAAGTTGCGTCCAATCGCCATTGCCTCGCCCACCGCCTTCATCTGCGTGCCCAAGGTGGAATCCGCATCGGGGAATTTCTCGAATGTGAAGCGCGGCATCTTGACAACGATGTAGTCCAGCGCAGGCTCGAAGCAGGCAGGCGTGTTCTGGGTGATGTCGTTGTGCAGTTCATCCAGTGTATAGCCGATTGCCAACAGCGCGGCGATTTTCGCGATGGGGAAGCCAGTCGCCTTGGAGGCCAGGGCTGAAGAACGGGAGACACGGGGGTTCATTTCAATGATGAGGCGCTCGCCAGTATTGGGATTCACCGCCCATTGCACGTTGGAGCCGCCAGTCTGTATGCCGATTGCCCGCATCACCTTCAGCGAATCGTCTCGCATGGCCTGGTATTCGCGGTCCGTCAGCGTCATTGCAGGTGCGACGGTGATGGAATCGCCAGTATGCACGCCCATGGGGTC
This sequence comes from Victivallales bacterium, assembly GCA_017543165.1. The sequence goes on from JAFYGL010000571.1 coordinate 12,418, forward strand.
CATGTTTTCAATTGAGCATACAATCACGGAAGTGCCGCGCTTGTCGCAAATGACCTCCATTTCATATTCCTTCCATCCCAGGAGGGATTCCTCAATGAGCACCTCGTGGTTGAGGCTTGCGTCCAGCCCGCGCTCCACGATTGCCTGGAATTCCTCCTCGTCATGGGCGATGCCGCCGCCAGTGCCGCCCAGCGTGAAGCCAGGACGCACGATCAGCGGCCACTTGCCGATGGCCTTTGCGATTACCTTTGCCTCCTTCAGGCTGTGGGCCGCCTCGGAGTTGGCGCTGCGTATGCCAATGCTCTCCATGGTGGCCTTGAATTCATGGCGATCCTCCGCGCGCTGTATCGCCTCTGCATCCGCGCCAATCATTTCCACATGGTAGCGCTTCAGGACGCCGCTTTTCCATGCCTCCATCGCCAGGTTCAATGCAGTCTGCCCGCCAAGCGTGGGCAGCAACGCGTCTGGACGCTCGCGGCGAATTATCTCGTGGAGGTAGTCTGGCGTCATGGGTTCCAGATATGTGCGGTCCGCGAACTCCGTGTCCGTCATGATGGTGGCGGGATTGCTGTTCAACAGCTCCAGTTCGTATCCTTCCCGCTTCAGCACCTTGCAGGCCTGCACGCCCGAGTAATCGAATTCGCAGCCCTGTCCAATGACAACAGGCCCTGCTCCAAGCAGCAGTATCTTGTGTATGTCAGTACGTTTTGGCATATATGTGGTTCCTTAAAAATAGTCCAACTAGTGTTTTGGAGCCTGTGTGTTCGCGGGGCTGAAGCCCCGCGCTTCGATTAGTTCGCGGAATTGGGTGAAGAGGTAGCGTGCGTCAAATGGGCCTGGCGCCGCCTCTGGGTGGTATTGCACGGAGAATGCGGGCAGTTTTCGGTGCCGCATGCCCTCGATGCTGCCGTCGTTCAAATTGATGTGTGTGAGTTCCAGGTCGGCGGGCAGGTTGTCAGGCATGATGGCGAAGTTGTGGTTCTGGGATGTTATTTCCACGTTGCCTGTCAGCAGGTTTTTGACTGGATGGTTGCAGCCGTGATGGCCGAATGGCAGGCGCCCCGTCTTTGCGCCGCATGCAAGGCCAAGTATCTGATGCCCCAGGCAGATGCCCATGACAGGCACTTTGCACAGCAGTTTCTTCACACATTCAGGCA
>JAFYGL010000572.1 GCA_017543165.1 Victivallales bacterium
GTCCCATGTTTAACTTTTCACCAGAAAAGTTCATTGTTTCGCTCTGTTCCCCATAAGTGCAGGCAAGCGTTGCGTAAGCGGCAGCGCCCGTGGCTTGTGACAATTGAAGACTGAAACCTTAAATTAATAAAAACTGGAGAAGACTTAATGAACATCCATTTCAAGATGCACATCGTCAATGTGTTCTTTATTGCGGCAATTTGTTCAATGCTTTGCATATCCTGTGCCACGCCTGCCTCTCCGCAAGTAAGCAAACAGGCGCAAGTCAAGGCGGCAATTTACATAGATGAAGGCAGTGCGGGAGACGGAATGCGCGAATGGGTGCGCCTGCTTGAATTTTCGCCCCAGATACAGTTGAATTTCATTGATGGAAAAACCATCCGCAAGGGCGGCCTCAAAGGCTATGACCTGGTCGTATTTCCTGGCGGTTACGCGCCCAGCCAGTATAAATCACTGCAAGAGGAAGGCGCGGCTGCCGTACGGGACTTCGTAAAAAACGGCGGCTCCTATATTGGAATATGCGCTGGCTTCGCAAGCGCACTGAACGCCCCAAACCGAATTCGCCTGCTGCCTTTTGGACGCAAGCCCAATGCAGGCGGAAGGTCGGCGATGCTTGCAGTGGACATTTCAGAGAAGGGAGGCAAGGTGCTGGATGTGGCTCCTGGCCGCTATTTGGTGCCATTCCAGGCCGGACCGATCCCCTGTCCTGGCGAAAAGCCAGGCGAAGGCTGGGGCGAGGGACTGGCTGTCTATAAAAGCGTGGTCAGCCGTATCGACAATCCCGAGCCGAATTTCTTCGGGGAATACGCAATATTGCACGGGCAATTTGGCAAAGGCAAGGTCATTGCAATTGGCTGCCACCCCGAATCATACGAATCGACGCAATGCATAGCGCTTGGCGCGGTCTACGCCGTGACAGGCGTGAAGCCGATTCCCTGCTATCCTGCAAAAAAGCCGCGTCCGCTCCACGTTGGGTTCCATGCACTTGACTCATCGCTGCCGGGCATCCGCCAAATGCTTGAACTGGACAGAAATCCAGAAATTGATGTAATGCTCATAAGCAGCCAGAAAATTGACGAGGGTATCCTGAACCATTTGGATGTGCTGTTCATGACAAATGCCCCAGAGGAGACTTACGCCAAGATAATGGATAATCCGCTGCGCGCATCGCAATTCAGCCGTTTTCTTGAGCAAGGCGGAAGAATCGTCACCTTCGCCAATGCAGCCAAAGCCCTGCCAAAGCATAGAAACGTCAGGCTCATTGACAATGACAATGCCATGGAAAAAGCCATATTTGGCAGATAATCCACAGCAAAGCGCCAATGCAACGAAGACAGTTTTGCAATTTTGGAAAAACAGAAATGTTATTGCAAAATTGTAAGTATTTTTCTGCCAATTAAGCACGAGGCTGCGTTTTGCCACTGGATTATAGTTTAGCCGGCGTAATTAAACGCAGCCGAGCGTATTCCGCACTGATTCCGCAGCAACGCAAGGAATTCAGCTATCAGAGTGCCGTTATAGAAACATTCACTTATGGCCCTTTAATGGGTCATATTCGGGGTTTGCGTCCAGCTGCGTCCTGTCCCAGGGGGTTGTCAAGCCATTGACATTGCTTGCAGATGGCAAATCAATACCCATCCAGGAGGCCACTGTGCCGCCCAAGACACTGTGTGTAAGCTCCTTGGAAACACAGCAGCGAAAAAGAGTCTGCTGGTAGGCGTTCACTGCCTGGCTCTGAATAAACGGCATTGTTATGCGTAAGAACACATAATTGATTGCCGGTTTCGGTTTCCCAAACACGGGCTGTTCTGTCATACGAGGTGGTACAGAAAAGATCACCAAGTTTGTTAA
>JAFYGL010000573.1 GCA_017543165.1 Victivallales bacterium
ACGGGCATCTGTATATCCATGAGAATGGCCTCATAATGCCCCGGCTGCGAATCCGCCCCCTTCTTCACGGCAATCTCGCCGTTGGCGGCGGTCTCCACGTTGAAGCCCATCTGCTCCAGGAGCATTTTGGCAATCTCCTGGTTCACTTCATTGTCCTCCACCAGCAGTAGATTCCTGCCCGAAAAATCAACAGACACCTTCACCTGCGCATTTTCGACCTCGGTCTCCTTCTGCATGTCCTTCTCGCTGGCAATGCGGAGTTTGACGCGTATGATCATTTCAGTGCCCTGGCCCGGCGACGTGGACACATCTATGGTTCCGCCCATACAGTCGATTATCCTCTTGGCGATTGCAAGCCCAAGGCCGGCCCCCTCCAAGCCACTGGCAGTGGAGGTGCGTTCCCTCTCGAATGCGTTGAATATCTTAGTCACAAATTTTTTGGACATGCCTATGCCGCTGTCCCGTACGCGGAACTCGTATGAGCCATAGTCCTTTTCATCGCTGGCAAGCTCATTGACCGAGACGGAGACAGAGCCTCCCTTCGGCGTGAACTTGTAGGCATTGGAAATGATATTCAGGAACACGCGGTTCAGATTCCTCCTGTCGCACCACACGTGGCGGTTTCTGACTTGCGAGGTATGCACGGAAAAGGCCAGCTGCTTCTGCTTCATCTGCTCGGTAAACAAATCTCCCAGCCTCTCCAGCATAAAGCACAAATTCGTTGGCTGCAGCTCCAATTTCAGCCTGGCGTTCTCAATATGGCTCATTTCAAGGATGTCATTTAGAAGGGACAGAAGCTGCCTGCTGGACTTTTCAATCTTCACAAGATAGCTCCGAAGCATGCCTTCCGGCTCCTTCAAGGCCAGTGTCACGTAGCCGAGGATGGCGTTCATCGGAGTGCGTATGTCGTGGGATACGTTGAACAGGAACTGGCTCTTGGCGATGTTGCCTTCGCGCACACGTATGTTCTCCCGTTCAGCGTCCTCGTGCATCCTTCTGACCTGCTCCTGGATGTACTGCATCACAAACAAGCCTATGAAGATAATCAACAGCACGACGCCGCTTCCCTGCACAACGGCGGAACGCATTTCGGCAATGGAGTTTTTTCGCATCAGCATCTTGTCAAACCACAGCATGGCCGTATATACCAGCAGGGCGAACAGCATCATTCCGACTATGGAAGTGCCTCTGTACTGCTTCTGCGTGTTGAGTTTTGTGGTGCGCCAGTAGAATGCAAAGCCGAGCAGGCTCCATAATGACAGCAGCAGGAAGGCCTCCCCGTCCATTGCATTCAGCGCGGCCAGTTGCGGGACAAGCTGGATGACGCCGAACACTATCGATATGAACGTGCCGACTATGCCCATCGCCATGATTTTCTTGTTTCTTTCGTTTTTGGCTATCTTGAATGCGGCGGCCGAAGTGTAGCCGTATGCGATGATTGCCCCGAGGGACGTTAGGTCAACAAACCAGTTGAGGGTGTTCCTTCCCAGAAACGAAATCAGGATGGACAGCGTCATTATGAACAGAATGCTGTATATGCTCTTTGAGAACTTGCCTGAAAGAATCTTGTCGTCGGCCATCGTGGAGAGCAAATTGAGCATTGCGCGGAATGCCTCTATGATGCCGGTCAGGATCGCCGATATGCTGGTCAGCACTATGATGATGATTCCGGTTCTGCCCAGGACAGCCCTGGCTGCGTTGAAAGTCGGCACGGAAGGAATTCCATGCAGGTTGCCGAGGTCGGAAATATACGCGCTCCAGGAGGAGTACCCGTCGGGAAGCGTTGACACGCTCACAAGAGCCATTGAGGCATAGACTAGCGCTGCAAGGATTATCGCTATGGAGACAACCGGCCACACCCTCTTGACGGGGAAGGTCAGGCGGCTTGTGCCGAAAGTGGTCACTTCAAAGCCTGAAAACGCCCATGGCGCAAGCACCACCAGGCTGAATACCGCAAAGCACTTGTTCACCCCGCTGTAGCCGAAGGAGCACCAGATTTCAGTCGTCATCATCCTCGGCAGGCAAAAGGCCGTGATTACGAGAGAGCCCAGAAGGAGGACCAGGGCAAGCACAGTGGTCAATTTCTGCAAGAAGGACCTGGCGACAATGAAAAGGGAACCTATGCCAGCCAGGGCAAGAACCGAAAGCACCACTTCCTTGTGGTAAACCGGGTTTCCGGCAACCATGTAGTAGCCCCCGTCCTGCGCAATGTTTCCAAGCAAAGTGCGGATCACAAGAAACAGCGCCGTCCCGTTCAGGAAGACTATTGTCAGGTATGAAAGGCTCATAAACCAGGAACAGAGGAAGGCATGGTCACGGCCGAATGCCTCCTTGGTGTATGAATAGATGCCTCCCGCCTTTGGGGAGCGCACCATCAGGTATGAGACACAGGAGGCTATTACAAGCATCACGGCAAGGCTTGCCGCCATTGATATGACCGTTCCCGCGGGTCCTGCAAGTGGAAGAAAGGTTCCACCCGGCATGACGAAGGCGCCCCAGCCTACCATGCACCCGAACGCCATCGCCCAGACGTCAAGTCTGGTCAAGGGCTTGTCTTGTTTGATTGTCGTGATTTGTCTAGCCATGATATTCAATCCACCATTGTTTCGATTGCAGCGCGAGTCAAGAGGTGTTTTCAAAACCATCGTCAACATGCGCCGGTCTTGAAATCACCCCGTTAATTTAAAATCTGTTGAACAATTTGCAAAACAGCCAATGCAAGTTCCGGAGATGCGCCCGCTCAACTTGAAAGAGAAGCAAGGCAATGCTCTGGAAAACAGGTCTTCCATTCGCCTCATGTGCATGCCCTACCGGGTTTGGGGCCTGCCTTGCCTGCTGTCTTTTTCCCAAATCATTTCCTCAAGTGTCTGATACAGGTGGTCTGGGTCCACTGGCTTGGAGAGATGCGCGTTCATCCCCACCTGAAGGGAATTCTGCACATCCACGTCAAAGGCGTTCGCCGTCATTGCGATGATTGGGATGAGCCTGGCGTCGGGCCTGCCCATGCCGCGGATTACAGTGGTCGCCTCCAGACCGTCCATTTCAGGCATTCGCACATCCATCAGTATGGCGTCATAATAATCTGGCGCACTCTTGGCAAACAACTCCGTGGCAATCCTGCCATTCTCCGCCCAATCAATTTCCGCGCCCTTGGACTGTATCAGTTCCTTGACTATCTCCGCGTTTATCATGATGTCCTCCGCCACCAGAATATGCCGCCCCTTGAGGTCGGCACGCTGCTTCTTGGCCAAAACTTTCGAGCCGTTGCGCCTGACTACCCTCTGGAACTCCTCAATCACATTGGAGGCCACCAGCGGCTTGGCCAGGAAACTGTCCACGCCGATATGGAGTGCCTCGTCCATGATTTCATCCCAGTTGTATGCCGTCAGAATGATGATTATCGTCTCATTGCTGTAATTCTCGCGTATCTTCTTGGCGACAGCCACGCCGTCCATTTCAGGCATCTTCCAATCCAGAAGCACGAGATTGTACGGCTCCTGCTTCGTGTGGTGCACCTCTATCATGTTAAGCGCCTCCTGCCCCGTGTGCGCCATGTCCGCACGTATTCCAGCGCTGTCCATCACGATGAAGGCATGCTCGCAGGAAATCGGGTCATCATCGACTATCAGAACATGCAAATCCCTGAGATTAAAACTGCCAATGTCAGCATTCTGGTTTTCACATTTTTTCAGTGTCACCGTGACAATGAACTCCGTGCCCTTTCCCTTCTCCGATTCAACGCGTATCATGCCATTCATCAGTTCCACGATGTTCTTCGTGATTGCCATGCCGAGTCCCGTGCTGCCGTATTTGTTGTTGCGGTTGTTGTCCTCCTGGCTGAATGGCTCGAATATCTTTGGGATGAAGGATTTGTCCATGCCTATGCCTGTGTCCTTGATGGAGAAGCAAAGAGTCGCCTGGTCACCGTATATATTGCCCTGCTCGACACTCATGGTGACGCTGCCAGGAGCATTGGTGAACTTTATGGCATTGGACAGTATATTGATTAACACCTGCTTGAGTTTCATGTCATCGCCAATGTAGCGGTCATCCACATGCCCCTTGACGTTGCATTTGAAAGTCAGTCCCTTGTCGTTGCACTGCGCCATCACCATTGTGTTGATCTGCTCCAGGAGGCTGTTCAAGGAGAATTCCTCCTTGCGCAATGTCAGTCGTCCAGATTCGATGCGGCTCATGTCAAGAATGTCATTGATAAGCCCCAGCAGATGCTTTGCGCTTTTGCTGATTTTCTGGAGGTATGCCCGTGTCCCTTCCGTAAGTGTCTCGTCCTTCAAAGCCAGGCTGTTCAATCCGATGATTGCGTTCATTGGAGTGCGGATTTCGTGGCTCATGTTGGAGAGGAATGCCGTCTTCGCCTTGTTTGCCTCCTTGGCGGCCAGCAGCGCGTCGTTCAATGCCTTGTTCTTCGCCATGTTGTCCCGCATCTCGGCGTCGATGACAGTGAAGCCCACGCCCACAGCGTGCACTATGTGGTCATCACGTTCAGAGGCGCGTCGCACACCCGCCATTCGTATCATCTCGTAATACTCGCCCCCCTTGGAACGGGCCAGATAGCGATACGCGATTATGCTCTCCTTTGAAAGGGCCTCCCGTATGTTGTTCTTGTCAATGAACTTCATAAAACCGTCCCTGTATTCAGGCGCCACATGCTTTTCCGCATACTTGGCAAAGCACTCAAGATACGGGAAGTGCACTCCTATCGGGTGCTGGTCCTCGTCATTGCTGTCGGAACGGTAGCAGACGGCGTTGTCCGTGTCCAGATTGACATGGTACACCCTGCGGTAGTCGGAGGCCATGGCGGTAATCATGCTGTTCTGCTCCAGAAGCCGCTCCTGAAGGGAAACCCTCGCCTCCAGTTCCTCCTGCCTGGCACGGCTGGCAGCCTCGGCGGACTTTATGCGCGTCATCTTCGTCACATCCACGCACATTCCAAGCAAGCACACCTTGCCGGCGTAATCACGGAACTTGGTCTTCGTGGTCTGGAGATTGCGAATCCCCTTGCCCTTCGCGTCTGGCACATCCTCGAAAAATATGTATGGCGCGTCCATAGCCAGGGCCTTCTTGTCATCCTCCACAAAATGCGCGGCGGTCTTCTGGTCGAACAAGTCAAAATCCGTAAGCCCGACCACCTCTTCAGGGGAGGCTTTCCCTGCATATTCGGCGTATGCCTGGTTGCAGGCCAGGTAAGTCCCAGTCTGCACATCCTTGGAGTAGCTCATGGCAGGCATATTCGTGAGCAGCGATGAAACAGAGCCCATCAAATCGGCCAGCCTGGCGGCAGAATGCACCTCGTCCATCAGGCGACGGTTCTCCTCCCTGGCCTTCTTCGCCTCGTCAAGAGCATTCATATACTCGTGCTCCTTCCGTATCTCCTCGTCCACATCCAGGAATCCTATTGTCACGCAGAAATGATTGTCAGGCAGTTCCACCTTTCCCACCTCGGCACGATAATATCTGGAGCCAGCAGGCAAGGCACGTAGAAATGTCGTGGAATAACGGTCCACATCCTTGAATCTCTTCAGTATGTACGGCAGGGAGATTTCCTCCTGCATCCGCTCCTGGTCCTCCTTCACAACCATCGTGGCCACATACTGCGTCTTGAGATCAGTGTATTTCTCATGGCTCAAGGCGTTCCTGATCGCCCCCGCGTGGCTGCTGTCCATGTCCGTGTGGTACAAGGAGCACGCCTCTGTCTCAACGTCGTTGATGAGCCAGACTGTATTGTACCTGTTTATAAGCGTGTCTATCACAGCGTCCCGCATCTGGCTGACCCTTTCCTTGGCCACCTTCTTCTCCGTTATGTCGGATATGAACGCATAGTAAACCCCACCGTATGCCGCCGTTTCAGTGTACTGCCCGTAATCGTCCACCCAGCGCACAGCACCGTCCTTGCGGATTATGCGGTACTCAACGTAGTCCATGGTGTCATCGCTGGACTTAACCTGGTCAACGATGGAGGAAGACACTGCGCCATAGTCGTCTGGATGGAGCATGCCCTTGAACGTATAACCCGTCAGTTGCTTGAATTCCTCCAGGTCCTTGCAGCCAAATATGTCAAAACACGCCTGGTTCGCATACAGCAATTCCTCTGGCTGCGCCGCCTTGTAGATGAAGAAGCCGCCAGGCATGTGGCATCCCAACGCCTCCACAAAGGAAAGCGTCTGCTCATTCAATTCAAACTTCATTTCGCTCATAATCATGCAATCTCAAACTAATATCTATTGAAAGTTATTCCGCAATGTGGATTGTGGCTATTGAAGTCGCAGGGCTTCAGCCCTGCGATAATCTGCGGGGCACGCTATTCCGCGCGGCCATTGGCCGCGCGTCAGGACGCGTGACCGCCATCCGCGCCTGGCAGACACAACAATATCCGCAGGCACTTAACTTCCTCACTGTCCACTGTCCACAGTCCACTGTCCACTTTTCACTTGCCAGCAGCGGCAATGCAAGCCTCCTTCAGCGATTCAAGCGTGGCTGGCTTTATCAGCACACCCGAAAACCCCTTCTCCGCGTATGTGTCCTTGAATTCCACATCCGCCGTGAAAAGATAGACAGGCAATGCAGACAACTTTGCGTCCGCGCGAATGGCGCTCACCAGTTCCTCGCCAGTCATCTGGGGCATGAACATGTCTGTTATCACCAGATCAAAGGCGCCTGCCCCCTCGCGCTCCAGAAGCGCCAGTGCATCCGCGCCATTGGCCACCGATGTCACATCCGTCACGCCCAGCTTCTTCAACAGCGACTTAAGCACAATGTGGTTTATCCTCGTGTCATCTGCAAAAAGGACCCTCAATCCGGCGGCGACAGATTGAGGCAGCGAACATGTCTTCTCCGCCTTCTCATCCGCCGCAGTTGTCCCGCTCGATGCAGCAGCAAGGTTCGGTATGACTATGGAGAACGTCGTCCCCACCCCCAATGTGGACGCGATTGCCAGGTCTCCGCCCATTGCCTTGGCAAGCTGGCGGCATATCGCCAGACCAAGCCCCGTCCCCTTCGCCTTTGCCTTGTTGCACCCCACCTGCACGAACGGGGAGGCCAGCCGCTTCTGGTCTGCCTCGCTTATTCCGCAGCCTGTGTCCTGCACGGCCATGGTGAAAGTCCCCTTTTCAGGGCCCGTGGGTTCGAACGAGGCACGCAGCTCGACAAAGCCTTCCTTTGTGAATTTCACCGCATTGCCAACCAGGTTGAACGCAATCTGCCTAATCCTCTGCGGATCCAGCATGAGCAAGGGCATGTCGCCTGCCTTGCAGCGCAGCTCCAGTTCCTTGTTCTGGTTGCTGAAACGGAACGAGGACACGATTTCCTCAAGCACCTTTGCCGTTTCAGTGGGCTCGGGGCAAATCTCCATCTTGCCGGATTCAAGCTTGGACAAATCCAGGATGTCATTCACCAGCTGGAGCAGCGTCTTGCTGCTGACATTGATGGATTCCACCGCGTTGTCGTGCTCCTCCTTGGAATCAAAGCCCATTTTCAGAAGCTGGGAAAAGCCGATTATCGCGTTGAGCGGGGTGCGTATGTCATGGCTGACAGTGGAGAAGAACAGGCTTTTCGCCAGCGCCTGCTGTATGCGTTCGCAGAAAACCTCGTTCGCCCGCTTGTCCTTCAGCGTTATGTGGAAATGGGCATGAAGCGTTTCCCGCGTTAGCGGCTTCATTGTCATGCCGTTCATTCCTGCAGAGATGGCGTTGTCGAAAATGGCGGGATTTGTGTCCGCCGAAATGCCGATTATGGGCAGCCTCTTGGCCTTTGGGTGCTCTGAAGCCCTGAACTCCGAACATGCCTCAATTCCGCTCTTGCCAGGCATGTTAATGTCAGTCAGAACCAGGTCGATCTTCTCGCCGCCAGGCGCATTCAGCCTCTCAAGAAGCTCGTCGCCATCCTTTGCAGTGATGCACTTGGCCCCCAGGTCCTCAACTATGTTCGCCACAATCTCGCGGGCGATTTCCTCATCGTCCGCAATAAGCACCGTATATCCTTCAAAGTCTTTCATACCCATGTTTTTCCCTGCCCTTGTCATTGATGCATGGCGGAGGACACGTCATCTTCTCTGCGCCTTGGCAAGCGCGACAATCTCCGAATGCAGCTCGTCAAGCTGCTCCATAAGCTCCTCCACGCCATCCAGCCCGCCTGCGCGGGCTATCTCCACGATTTCAGAGCACGGCTCGTAAAGCGGATTAAGCCCAAGGGACGCGTACACCCCCTTGAGCTCATGGGAGGCCACGAACAAGGCCTCCGCATCCTTTGCCTCAAATGCGCTGTGCATGCGTTCAAGCGCAGTGTTCGTCGGCAGCTTGTAGAACATCTTCATATAGAATTTCTCATTGCCCATGAATGTCTTGGCTATGGTGTCGTCCACATCGCAGCCAATGCCCTTCAAAGTCTCCATGAGCGCCTCCTTCGTAAGAGGCCTGTTCAACAATATCGCGCTGGACATGGGACGCAGCTCCTGCGCCAGCGGAGCACGCTTCCCCCCCACTGGGCGATTAGCAAGAAGCCCCCCCAGCACGGACAGCAATTCCTTTATCCTGAACGGCTTGGCCACATGCGCGTTCATGCCGGCTGCAAGCGCGTCACGCTCGTCTGACTCAAATGCATTCGCCGACAATGCCACTATCGGTATGTCCGAAATACCCGCTATGTCCATTCCCCGTATTGCCCGCGTCGCCTCGTACCCGTTCATCACTGGCATTTGCACATCCATCAGAATGGCGTCATAGAAGCCTACGCCGCCCTGCGCAACCTTCTCCACAGCCACCTGCCCGTTCTCGGCTGGGTCCACCTCAAAGCCCAGGTCGGTGAGCATGGTAGTCGCAATATCCCTGTTGATTTCATTGTCCTCCACAAGCAGAAGCCGGCGGCATGAGAAATCAGCTTGCGAGACATCGAACGTCTCACTCTGCTGCAAGGAAGCGACAGCGCTCTCATCCGCGTATGGAAGAGTGAGGGTGACGGTGAATTCCGTCCCCTTGCCCTGCTCCGTGTCCACGGCGATCGTGCCGTGCATGAGATCGATTATGCTCTTCGTTATGGTCATTCCAAGGCCTGTCCCCTGTATTCCGCTGACAGTGGAGTTCTGCTCACGTTCAAAGGCATCGAAGATCCTGGCTGCGAACTCCTTGCTCATGCCGATGCCGGTGTCCTTCACATGAAGCTCGTATATGCCTGAGTCATCCCCCGCCTCGCCTGTCTGGGCCACCGATATGGAAATGCTCCCTTCTTCAGGCGTGAACTTGTAGGCATTGCTTATCAGGTTGAAAAGCACGCGGTTCAGGCGGTTCTTGTCACACAGCACGCAGGACTTGCGAACCTTGGACACATCAACCTTGAAATGAATTTTCTTGACGGACATCTGCGTGGCGAACATGTCCTTGACCTCGCCGAACAGCTCCTTTATGTCGATCGCAGTCGGCTCCAGCTCCATTCTACCGGATTCTATCCGGCTCATTTCAAGCACATCGTTGACCAGGGCCAGCAAATGATGGCTGGACGCCTCGATTTTCTTCAGGTACTCGCGCAGATGCTTCTCCGTCACACCCCTGCGCTTGGCAAGTTCCGTGTAGCCGATTATGGCGTTCATGGGCGTCCTTATGTCATGGCTCATGTTGGACAGGAAGCCGCTTTTCGCCTTGTTGCTGTCCTCGGCCTTCGCGCGGGCTATGTCCAGCAGCTTTTCGCGGTATTGCTGCGTGCGGTAAAGGCTGAAAATGAG
>JAFYGL010000574.1 GCA_017543165.1 Victivallales bacterium
AGCCAACAACACGCGGCAACACTGCATCAGCGTGTATCTCCCTGCCAGAACCGCACTTGTCCTTAGGCAGAGACGCTAAAGTGAGGTGCTTACCCTTATCGTAGAGGCGCAGAGGATTTCAATTAAGTATTTCCCATAAAAACAACTATGAACAACGAACTTCTTGAAAAATACGACGCCCTGCCCTTCCCAGACAGGAAGGACATTGACCTGTATGGAATGTTGAGGCATACCCCAGTGCGGGACTTCTCCCGCGTGTGTCCATGCCAGTTTGCCAAAGGGCTTTCCCTGCGCAATTGCGAGGCCATACCAGAGACTGCGCTTGCCTCGCTGAAAAAGGCGTTGCGGCAGGCCAACATCCCCCTCAATGACACAGGCATTCCATTCACGGCACATATCGACGGCACTTACGAGAAAGAGGAATACAGCCTACAAATCAGCAGGGATGCAGTGCACCTGACCGCCTCTGGCGCGGAAGGACTGCGCTACGCCACATACGACTTCGAGGACGCGCTTCTCGGCGCAAGCGGCAATGGTATCATTGAGGCAGACATACACAGGAAACCACAAATCAAACACCGCATAACACGCTCATTCCTTTCGCCCAACTGCCGTCCACCACTCATGCTGGACGAACTGGAGGACGACTTCGACTACTACCCTGACGAATATCTGGACGCCATCGCACACGAAAGGCTCAACGGCATCTGGATCACCATATATCTGAACGACATGCCCTCCAGTTTCTTCCCAGAACGGGGCGAACTGGCGGCAAGGAAACTTGGCAAGCTGCGCTCGGTTGTTGAAAAATGCGCCCGCTACGGAATCAAGTGCTACCTGTACATGTCCGAGCCCCGCAGTTTCAGTGGAAGCTGGAAAAACAACAGCAAGGAGGATTTGGCAAAATATCCAGAAATGGGAGGGCACATTATGCCCAATGGCACCGCCTTCTTCTGCACCTCGTCGGAAATAGGCCAGGCATATCTGAAGGAAGTCATCGGCTATGTGGCGGACAATGTGCCAGGCCTTGGCGGCATCATCAACATAATGTGCTGCGAGACCACCTGGCCCTGCGCCACATGGAAGATGTATCCCCAGGTGATGGACTGCAACTGCCCCAGGTGCTCACAGCGCACGGCGCCAGAACTGTTCACATCCATGGCGCGATTGATGAAGGATGCTTTGTGCAGCCGCCAGCCAGAGGCGGTTTTCATCGCCTGGTTCTACTATGCAAGCTACATTCCAGGCGAAGCCGAAAATGAAATCATAAATCAAATTGCCGCCGCCTGGCCAGAGGACATACCAATGATGCGCAACGCCGAGACAGGCGGTCTCGTCAGGCAAATGGGACGGGATTTGTATGTCCAGGACTACTCCCTCTCCTTCGGGCATGCCTCCGAAGCATGGAAGACCATGGCATCGCACCTGAAACATCCCGCCGCGAAAATCCAGACCTGCACCTCCCACGAGGACGCCACGGTACCATACCTGCCAGTGCCTGGCAAGTTGTACGGCACATACAAGGATTTGCTGGAACACGGCTGCGACACGGTCATGCAGTGCTGGTATTTCGGCAACTATCCCTGCCTCATGAACTCCGCAGCAGGCAGGCTCTCATTCCTGCCCTTGCCCGACAATGAAATGGCATTTCTTGAGGAACTGGCGCGTCCAGTCTGGGGTGCAAATGCCAAGGAGGCCGCGAAGTGCTGGCAATTGTTCTCGGATGCATACGGCAACTTCCCAGAGGAACTGGCATTCAAGTGGTTCGGCCCCTTGCACAGTTCCATCATATTCCCCTGGTACCTCATGCCGCGGGATCTGCCCATGGCCCCCTCCTATACGCAATATTTTCCAAAGAACAGCGGCGACCGCATCTATGAATGCATCTGCTACTCCCACACGCCAGAGACCACGCTTGTCCTCATGGAGAAAATGGAATCAGGCTGGCAGGAGGCGCTGCGCAAACTGCGCAGCATCGCGCACACGAAAGAGCAGCTAGCCGAACTGGAAGTGGCGGAGGCAGTGGGCATCCAGATAAAATCCACCTGCAATATGCTTCGCTTCTATGCACTGCGCGAGGATATGATATACACCAGAGCAGACAGACTGCCCGAAATAAGGCAGCTGGTGCAGGACGAAATCGCCAACACCCTGGCAATGGACAAGCTGTGCCTGTCAAACGAACTTCTTGGCTACCATGCAGAGGTGGAAAGTTATATGTTCTATCCTCAAAAACTGGAAATGAGGGCAAAACTGCTGGAAAACCTGCTTGAGACCGAATGCCAAACGCTTAATCTTGATGACAGGGAACTTTGCCTGTACAGAGGCGACCTGGATTTGGAAACCGACATGCACCTGGGCAAGCCATTCTCACTGGGCAACGTGAATGCAGTGTTCACACGGGACGCATCTGGCAATATAAACCTGGATATCACTGGCAAACTAGAAAATGCGACACTTTATCTGGAGCCAGGAAGACTCTGCCGCATCATCTGCAGCACATACACTCCTAATGGCAGAATCATCAAGGAACACGGCCTAACAATGCAGCGCATAAGCGACGAACACCTGCGCTACACAATCGACATGGCATTCTTCGCACCCTACCGCCACAGCGACAACCAGCCACTGCGCATAAACCTCTGCTGCAACGGCACTGCCCTAAGCCCGCTACACCCGCACCCAATGCGCCTCCGCATGGGCACAGCCAACAGCGCCGACCTGGTTTGGCTCAAACTATAGTGGCGACAGCATCCAGCAAGGGACGGTAGCAACGAATGGCTTGCCCTTGGCGCGACGGCGTGGAGCTCTGCGCTAAAGCCGTCGCCACTGCCTCTAGTGTGGTGTTTCGTAAATTCGTTCAATGTCATGAAGGCATTTTTGTGGTAGTTTTGTGCAAATAGTTCACTATGTAAGGAAGCATTTACACAAGGCTCTGTTCCCCAAG
>JAFYGL010000575.1 GCA_017543165.1 Victivallales bacterium
ATGGCCACCAGCCGTAGTGGTGCGTGTCGTAGAAGCGAGTCAGCCCCCAGTTCACGCGGGCATAGTCCAGTTCCTTGAAGCTGCGAATCCACTGCTGCGGCACTGGCTCGTATGGAATTACGCCTATGTCCCAGGTCATGCCTGCCGTGTTGGCTGTGGAGAGTATTGGCAGCCCGCACTCGTGGGCTATGCGGCACTCCGAACTGAAATAGAAGCCAGGCTTGGCGGCGCTGGCGGTGTAGTCCATCGCAACAAATGGCAGCCCCTCGCGCTCCTTCTGGGAGAAAATATCGTATGTGATCTGGATGATGACATCCTTCGGCATCTTCTCCAGGAAACTGCGGCGCAGTTCCTCGCTGGTCCAGCCCCAGTTGTAGGTGTTGAAGATGACCTTTGCGTCTGGCTTTGCCTTCCTGATGGCGTCCCTCACCATGCAGATCCATTTTGGATAGTCGTAGCAGGGATACCAGCCAGGCGCGGGCTTGGGGTCGGGAATGCCGTCCACCACGCTTTCACTGTATTTCTTGCCAGTTGTGTGGGGGTCCTTGCTGGGGAACTGCGCTGATTCACCCACCAGCATGACGCCTGCCGCGCCATTGTGGTACTCCATGATGCGGGTGTAAACGCTTTCAAAGAATTCCTTGGCATCCTCATCATCTGGATGCTTGTATGCGGGCAGATAGCTGTATAGATAGGTCTCAATGCCGTAGGATGCGGCCCGCCTGATGACGTCGTTTATGTCCAGGTGCCCCGTGTTGGTCATGTCTGGTCCCTTCACGAAAATGGCGATTGCGTCGAAGCCAGCATGCAGCATTGCGTTCAGGTGCTCGTTGGTGAAGTCGTCTATTGCGCGGCCTGAATGCAGTATTCTGGGCGTGACCAGTCTTTCCTTGATCATGCTGCACTGCTTCACAAAGGGAGCCTCGCGCAAGTTTATCATGTCCTCAAGAACCACGCCAGCAAAACGCGCCCCCTTCACATCGCGGCCTGACAAAGCAATGCCCTTCTCCGTAACCTCCACCTTGACTGCTCCTGGAGAAGGCAGCGTGTCATCCCTGGAAATGTAGATGCCGTCCTTCGCGCCAGGTGCAATTATCAGCGGCAGCTCATAACTGACCAGGAAAAAATCCTGCAAATCCTTGGCGGCAGCAACCACGTCCTCCGAGGCGTCCGCATCGTAGCTGATGCGCCAATTTGCGCTGACCACAGTTTCTTCCGCATCGGGCCTTGCCTCCCTGTCCAGCATTCCTGGACGGTGGAAATGGTCCATCCTCATGCGAAAATCATAGTTCTTCTCCGACATCTCTGCTTCCTCTCTTTTTTTTACCCACAGATTGTTCTGTAGATTGATTTATATTTACATCACCTTGAATTTCGGCAAATCCTGAATGTCCACCAGTCCAACCAGGCGTCCCTGGTCATCCACAGCGGGTACATCGTCAATCTTGCGTTTCTCCAGTATCTTCATTATCTCCACCGCCAGCTTGTCCTGGTTGATTGAGATTGGCGAGGCGGTCATCACATTCTCGATATTCTCGGTCAGGATGTTCGGATTGTCCGTGATTTTCCTGCGGAAATCGCCGTCAGTGAATATGCCAAGCAGTTTCTCATTCTCATCGGTAATTGCGACCGCACCGTTGCGGGCCTTTGTCATGGCAAGGAGCGCGTCCCTGACAGGCGTGCCTGGATGCACCGCGGCAAGGTGCTCGCCAGTGCGCATCAGGTCCTTGACCTTCAGGGTTATGCTGCGGCCAATGGCGCCTGCTGGATGGAACATGGCGTAGTCGTTGATTTTGAAGTGGTGGCAGTACAGCAGCGTCATCGCCAGGGCGTCGCCCAGCGCGGCTAGCGCCGTCGTGGTGGCTGTGGGCGCCAGATTGAAGGGGCACGCCTCACGGGGCACTGGCATGGGCACCACCAGTTCCGCTATGTGCCCCAGGCGAGAATCCGCCTTGCCTGTAATCGCCACGATCTCCACGCCAAGACGATGCACCGCAGGCAACACCACCAGCAGCTCGTCCGTCTCGCCACTGTAGCTCACAGCAAGAAGCAAATCCTTCGGGGACAGCACTCCCAGATCGCCATGCATCGCCTCAACGGGATGCATGAACACAGCCTGGCTCCCAGTGCTGGACAATGTGGCGGCGATTTTCCTGCTGATGTGCCCGCTCTTGCCAACGCCGCACAACACCAGCTTGCCGCCGCCTTCCAAGGTGGCTATGCACTTCTTTATCAGTTCCTCGAATGAGGCATCCAAATCGGACTTCAATGCCTGCAATGCCTCGATCTCAATGTCAATTACATCGCTTGCGCGCTTGAGAAGTTCGTCTTTTGTTGGAATTGTGTAGGACATTTTCTCTCCTTGTATTATTGCAGGCGCCGAGGAGGCGCCCACTCAGTTGTCTTGGCGGCAACACGCTTCGGTGCAACATTCACCATTGCAGCGCCAGGCCATCGCAGTTTATGCCGCTGCCTATGGCCAGCACAGCCAGTTTGTCTCCCTTGTTCAATCTCCCCTCTTCCTCGGCAAGCGCGCAGGTCACTGGCCAGGACGCGGAGCCGCAATTGCCCAGATTCTGGAAAGTGCGGTAGTCCTTTGCAGGATTTATGCCCAGTGTCTCGAACAGCAGCGCAGAATGAGCCTTGCCAACCTGGTGGGTGCATACCACATCCGGCGTATCCTCATTCCAGCCGCTTTCTTTTTTGAAGCGCTCCCACATGCGTTGCGCGGCGGCAACGCCCTTGTGAAGCAGCGTCTGGGAATCGGTCTCCATGGCTGGCGAACTGTCATCCGTCATGCCGCCGCCCTTGGTATCCCCCTGGCAAAGCCCGTTTGAAGATGTGTCAGAATAGCTTGCTGTGGCAAGCAGGCTATGCCGGGCACGGCTCTTTTCCGCAGACATCACAACCACTGCGGCCGCGCAGGAGCCAATGGTAAGGGAGGCGAACTGCCTCTTCAGGCTCTGCCTGGTGACAGAACTGTCTTCGTTCAGCCTGGCGACAGTGTTCGCCACCAGAGGGCCCGCATTCTCGCCGCACACCGCCATTCCGCAATCTATCTGCCCAAGTTCCACCATGTTCGCCAGCACTTGCATCGCGGTGGACATGCCCAGGCAGGCATTGGATATGTCAAAGTTCAACGCATAGTCCCCCAGCCCAAGAAGACGGTGCACCGCCGTGGATGTGGCTGGCTCCACAAAGTCCCTGGAAACGGAGCAGTTGATGAGGCATTGCACCTGGCCCTTGTCTATCTGCGCCTTCCTCAAGGCGTCCTCGCCAGCCAATGCCGCTGCCTGGCTGGGCAGAAAGCCCTCGTTCCAGAAACGGCGCTGGCGTATGCCGCTCATCAATTCCAGGCGCCCTTTGCACAGGCCAAGCCGCGAGTACAGAGGTTCCAGCCAATCCTCCAGCTCCTCCGAACTCACCACCCGAGGCGGCAAGGCATAGCCAAACCCCTCTATGCAGACACGACTGTATTTCATGCTCCAATCCTAAACTGCCGTAATATAATGCCACACAGCCAATTTGTAACTGCATAATTGCACATTTCCTTATATGGCATATCTGCTCATGGCTGTCGCCGCGAGCACACAAAAAAATGGCCCGCCTGCTTCAAGCAGGCGGGCCTGTATCGTGCCTCGCGGCGCTCGC
>JAFYGL010000006.1 GCA_017543165.1 Victivallales bacterium
ATTCTTTTTATTCATAATATATAATATTTTATTCTTTTTCATTCTTTTATTAAAAATCTATTTCAATAGAAATTAGAAGAAAAAAGCATATCAGTAATTTGACTTTTCGCGCATACGCGTTACCTTTGGGTGGTGGGTGGGGGATGGCTACGCCATCCCCCACCCCATGTGTGCACGCAACAAGGATTACGCGCGAGGGCAAATTACATGCGGTGGAAAACACACGCATGAAAGTAATCGGCCCACCAATTTGCAAAGAGGAAGAGACGAAGAGAGGAAGAGACGAAAAAATCAACACACTATTACTTTTGTTCTTTGATTCCTCGCCCCTCGCCACCTCGCCACCTCGTTCCTGCCATGCTGACCGTTCACACATGAAATACTTGCGTTTGCAATGAAACACATTGCTGTATTTGCGTTTGCCTTACCAGCAGCTGATTATCACAGCATCCAATTACTCCAATTGCTCAAAACTTAAATCCAATACCCTGTTCCTGCTTCAACTTGAGTGAGTGCCGCATTCGGCGCTACCATTTGCAATTTTTGGTATTCGCTTTGTTCCCCACTGCCTACCTCATGGGGAATTACCTCTCAAGCATATTATGAAGCAATTTCCTCATTTTTCGTTCCAAATTGGAAGAAAAATCTGTTGCGTATGTTAAATTTGGCATTGTTCTCAACGGCATTCACATCACAAATGTAACGAGGAGTACCAATGAAAATCGAATTCAAGGCGAATGGCGTGATCAAGCCAATGCACAGTGTTGGCCAGCCGCCCACACTGGGCATCTGCGACTACAGTCTTTTCCACTACCTCAAGGAAATCGGCGTGAAATACTCGCGCCTTCATGATGTAGGCGGGGCATTCGGCAGGGGCATCTATGTTGACATACCGAATCTCTTCAGGGACTTCGACGCCAATCCCTTCGACCCAGCCAACTATGACTTCACATTCACTGACCTGCTGCTCCAGGCATTGGTTGACAATGGCATAGAGCCGTATTTCAGGCTAGGCGTGACCATTGAAAACGCTGCCAAGATCAAGGCGTACCGCATCTATCCGCCCAAGGACAACCTGCAATGGTCCCGCATCTGTGAAGGCATCATACGCCACTACACGGAAGGATGGGGCAATGGCTTCAAGATGAAAATCACGCATTGGGAAATCTGGAACGAACCAGAGAACTATGAGGACCCGCTAGAGAACCAGATGTGGCGCGGCACTTTCCAGCAGTACATGGAACTTTACAAGACCGCCTCAACATACCTAAAAGAGCGCTTTCCGCACCTGATGATCGGCGGCTATGGCAGCTGTGGCTTCTATGGCAAGGACAAGGGCTACAAGAGGGGAAGCAATGCAAGATTCGACTACTTTGTGGATTGCTTTGAGGTATTCGTCGCATTCATAAGCAAGAACAAATGCCCACTGGATTTCTTCTCATTCCACTTCTACAGCACTTGCGATAAACTCAAGGGCCATATTGAATACGCAAGAAAAACGCTGGACAAGGCAGGTTTCAAGAAAACGGAACTTTCCCTTGACGAATGGAAACCAAGTGGGGACGAGCTTGATTCACCACAGCAGGCCTCCCATATAGCAGCCTCGCTGCTGATCATGCAGGATTCGCCACTGAATGACGCGGAACTGTATGACGGGCGTTGCGGAATGGGCGCCTACAGCCCGCTGTTCAATCCAATCACACACCAGCCGCGCAGGGGATACTATGCGCTCAAGGCATTCAATGAACTGTACAAACGAGGCAAGGCACTGAAGGTAACGGGACTACCCAAAGGCGTTTACGGAGTCGGCGCAAAGGGCAAAAAGGACATTGCGCTCATGCTGTCGAACTGCAGCGGCAAAGCACAGAAAATCGGCCTAGACAACATAAAGTCCTGCCTACTTCTAGATGCAACACACAACCTGGAAGAAGTGCCAGTGCCAGACGTTATTGAAGACAACGCCGTAATGGTGCTAACACTCTCCTAATAACAAGAAATTCACAGACAAAGCAAAACGCTGCATGATTAAGGAGAATGGAAAAATGATTACCCTTGAACAGGCAGTAAAAATCTACGAAGCCTACAAAAAAGAGGTTATGGAGGATAATATTCGTGTTTTTGCTTATGCTGAAACAGCAATTGGCTATTTTTTTTCTGAATTGAATTTGAAGGATTATAATGAGGTAACCTATTGTTGCAATAGTCTTCCTTGTGTTAGAAAGGATACAGGCAGGATTGATCATATAAGTGATGACAACCAATTGCCTAGCATAGACGATTATAAATGTCTCCCTGGAGCAGAAAAAATATATGCAAAACATCAGTTGCGCAAACGTGCTGAACAAGCCATAGATGAAGAACTGGAGCGACTTGATGATGAAGCATACGAGCGAGAGGTCGCGAAGATTTCAACTGTTCCCGCCTATGAGGATGCAATAAAAAATAAAATGCAAGAAATTGAGATAGATGCAACATCTTACTGTTATAACGCAGTGCACAAAGGCACAGAGAAATAAAAAACGCAGAGACGCGGAGAGATTATAAACGCAATGTCAAAATTGCTTAAAAAAACTCCGCGCCTCTGCGTTTTATCGCTTTGCGACTCTTATTTTAGCAGGAAGTACTGCTCGTTGGCGGCCTTGAAATCAAAGAATTCCTTGTTGCTTTGCTTCTTCTTGCACTCCCACAGGCCAAAGCGCCACTGCTTCGCGGTAGGCGAGAACACGAATTCAAAGTTGTCGCAGTAGATGTTGCCGAACCAGACGCGGCCAGAGAGGACGTTTGTCCAGTCCAGCGTCATATAGCATGGGCCATGGGCTTTCTGCGTCGCTGGATAGTCGAATTTCTCATCGTACATGGTTAGCTGCGTGTCTTCCTTCTTCAGGTAGGCCCAGGCAGGCTTGCCACTGGCGAACTGCCCGATTTCGCGGGTTGGCGTCTTGATCTTGCGTCCATACTCGGAAGACACCTTGCCGCCATTGGGAGCACTGTAGCTGGGATAGGTGGTGATGTGCATCTTTATTTTCTCGATGGGTTCTTCGTTTGCCTCGTCCACATTCCACTCCATGAACAGCAACTGCGAATCCGCCCTCATGTAGAAGTCCAGAATCATAAACACGCCGTCAAAATTGTATTTCACCTTGAGTCCAGCCCTGCCCTCGGCTTCGTAAAGGTCGAATGACTTGGGCTGCAGGATGCGGCTGTCAATGTCATTAACGGTCAGATGCGTGAAGTCCCGATTGACAAAGCCCTGCCAAAACACAGGCTGCGGCATTCCAATGACGACCTTTTCAGGGGACTTGGCGCTGGCGTTGATCCACTGGAAGTAGATCATGTAGCTTGCCATGTCATTTTCAAAGGTGTAGTACTCCGCCCTGCCATAGTTCTTGCTGGCGGCATGATATGATGCCTTCGAATGCTTGGCCTTGGGACCATCGGCAAAACAAATAACTAAAAACGAAAACAACAGAAATGCAACTTTCTTCATAATTATTCACCTCAAATTATGTACCTGCGCTGGGACGCAACGGAGCGGCTAAGCCGCCCCCTACGAGGAAACGCCGCTCTGGAAATGGCATTACGACCTTGATCTCATCCGCAATCTCCGCGACGTTGAGCATGACATGCACCTTGAAAACCATGCCGACACCGGAACGTACAAAGATTGACCGTTAAAAAAGGCAAAACAATGAAAGTGATGACTTGTTCCCTTTCGGCGCTTGTGTGCGCCGTTTCAATGGTTGCGTCCGGCGCGACGCCTTCCGCCGTGCAGAAGCCCTTCGAGGTGAGCGCGCGACATTTGCCGATACAGGTGATGGGCCGCGAGTACTGGACCTATCTTGGATCCGGAGTCCACAACGATCCGGGATGCTGGTCGGGTGTTGCGGACTGGAGCAGCCCGTGGAACAATGCGTCGCTCACCAACCTGCCCGTATTCCGGGACAGCGGCCTTGTGCGCCATACGCACAGATTGCCGCCGGACGCGAAGGGGACAAGCGCGAGCTGGCGCACGGTCAAGGAAAACTGCGGCGGCAACATGTGGAAGGTTCTTTCATCGGACGCCAAGCCAGATCGTCCGCTCGTGGTTGTCTTCGACGGCAAGCGCAACGTGCTGGCCATGGCGGGGGACGTGGACCTCGACCACGCGGACTGGGCGGCGTTCAAGAAAGCCCATCCGAACCTTGTCGGGACGCGCACAATGTGCGAATGGGGCAACGATATGCTGCTCCTCATCCCGCGCACCACGAACGTCCTCAATGAAGTCCGGCGCAAGGAACTGGAGGCGGTTTGGGCGAAGTATTCGCTCACCAACCGCTACGACCGTCTGGCGCTCGCGCGCTGGTACACCGACCGCAAGCTGAAATTGCACTACGACGACAGGGACACCTTCATGGCGTTCCGCGGTATGTACTGTCTCGACCACATTGCCGCCGCCTGGGGCGCCAAGACCCTCACCGCCGAGACCACAAACACC
>JAFYGL010000576.1 GCA_017543165.1 Victivallales bacterium
CATGAATGTGCAAAAGTATTCATGTCAAACGAGGGGCAGCCTCCATGCGCCACAAACAAGCCATCTGGCAAAAACAGCGCACGCGGCAGCATCTTGCAGAAGTCTATCAGCCATTTGCCGAAGTCCTCGTATTCCTTGTGTTCATTCAGAAAACAGCAGAATTCAGAAGGCAGTACCTTGGAGCCGAATCTGCCATTCTCGTAGAACAAGCCGTCGTCATGGTTTCCTGCAATCCACAAGATGCGCCCAGGGCGTTCCTTTATCAGCGCAATCACGCGCATCACGACCTCGACGCCATACTCGAAACGGTCAAAGAGGTCACCCAAAAAGACTATTGTGGCATCAGGCGTTCTGGAATCTATGAAGGAAAGGGCCGCTTCCAGAGCCAATATATCGCCATGAACGTCGCCTATGAACCACAAGTCCGCTGGCATCTCCGCCGCATCATACACAAAATGCACCCTGTTCTGCCCTGCAAAGAAGTTGAAGGCAAACTCAAACTGCTCGAACTTGCTCCCGTATGTGTCAATCCATTCCCTGACACTTCTCTCAGACTGCCTTGCCTTTTCCAGAATCGAGACCTTGGGCCAGGTAATCTGCTTGACAGCATTCCATACATCCTTCGCAAGCTCCTCCGCAACTGGAGTTTCTGATTCCTCTGTTGCTGGAGTTTCGGGTTCCTCTATTGCGGGAACCGGCTTTTCAATATCTTGCTCTGAACACATTTTTGGGTTCCTTTTACGTTTCTCATTTTTGTGCGCCTGGCTCTTTGGCAAGTGCCTGCGGCGAAAGCCGCAGGTAGATATGCTTGTCTATTCGCCTTCAAAGGAAACCACCAGCGGCGCAGCCGTGACACCCTCGTTTCGCCTGGAACCTATCTTTATCACATCCCCTGAATACACGGGATAGACCTGACCAGCCTGGCAGACGCCATCGTTGAGAAGGGTGTTCAGGTCTGAAACAGGCGAGGTCTGCATCCCCCATCCAGAAGGGGAAGTTTCATCTCGCAGCAACTGGAACTGGTAGCTGCCAGCGGTGACGGGAAGATACTGGTACTCCGATTCAATGTCCTTGTATATCTTTCTGTCAATTTTGAAATCTATCCTGGTTTCAAAAGTCTTGCCTGCGGCGGAAGTGATGCGAATGGCAACCAAACGCCTGTATCCGCATTGTTCACAGACAATGCCGTCCTCGTTTTGCGCCGTGCAATTTGGACATTCCCAGGACATGTCAGCCTCCTATCTCAACAGTGAGCGGCATTACCGTCTTGGACGCATCCTGACTGCAAGCCGCAATTACATCGCCATTGTGCAGTTCCATTTCCCCAGCCACAAGCACGCCATTCAGCGCCGTCTTGTTTTCACCCGCTGGACCGCAATGCTTGACAAACCACTTGCCTTCATGATTCAAGATGGTGAAATGCTCACGGCTGTAGTACTTCTTGGCATTGGGCTCTATCATCTCAAGGAACTTGTAGCCAATCCGAGAATTGGCAAAGACGCGTATGCCCTCGCCACCATTGGAGCCTTTCAATTTGCAAAATGCAAATGTGCGCGGCACGGCAGTCGGCGCGGGCGTTGCTGTCGGCGCGGGCGTTGCTGTTGGCACTGGCGTTGCTGTTGGCGCGGGCGTCGCTGTTGGCATCGGCGTCGGTGTTAC
>JAFYGL010000577.1 GCA_017543165.1 Victivallales bacterium
GCATCTTTTGATGATATTTACTACAGATGCAAATATTTTGCAATAATAATGAATAATTATTGCAATTCATTTAAAATAGCAGCGGCAGCGGCGGCTGGGTCTGCTGCCTTTGTGATGGGCCTGCCCACCACGATGAAATCAGCGCCGCGCTGCGCGGCCTGGCGGGGTGTCATGATGCGCTTCTGGTCATCGGCAGAGCTGTCCGCAGGGCGGATTCCTGGCACCACGGTCACGAAGTCCCTGCCGCAGGCACTGCGTATGGCATCCAATTCCAGGGATGAGCAGACCACGCCAGCCACCCCATTGGACTGAGCCAGCCTTGCCAGGCGCAGCACTTGTTCCTCAGGGCTTCTTTCAATGCCCACTGCCGCCAATTCGCCTGCGTCCATGCTGGTCAGGACAGTGACAGCCGTAAGCAGTATCCTTGCCTTTTCAGCGGCTTCGGCGGCGGCGGCGAGCCTGGCGGGGCCGCCCAGCGCATGCACATTGCACATGTCCGCGCCAATTCTTGCGGCGGAGGCGACAGCCTGCGCCACGGTGTTGGGTATATCGTGGTACTTCAGGTCCAGGAAGACCTTCTTCCCCCTCTGCTTCAATTGCTCCACGACTTTTGGGCCGCAGGCGGTGAAGAGCTGCTTGCCCACCTTGTACCACACGCCTGCCTCGCCAATTCTGTCCACCAACGCCATGGCTCCTTCCACATCAGGGAAATCCAGTGCAGTTATAAGTTCAGTTGCCATTTTCAAAATCCTCCTGAGGAGTTGCCTCAATTTCGCTCATCTTTCTGAGCGCCACGCAGAATACACCGACAAACAGGCTCGCCACCACCATGAAACAGCGCAGCGACCTCATGCCAAGATTAGTCCTGCTCCATATAATCCAGAATCCCTTTGAAAACACATCGAAGCCCCTGTCGCAAACAGTGGTTCCGAAATTGGCTGCAATCAATGCACAGCAAGGCACCAGCATCCCATAGAGCACAAGCTGCCTCACCCATTTCAAGCAGCGCCTTTCAGGAAACATTTCCCTCATTATGCCAATCACGGCAAACAGCAGCCAGAACAAAGCCACGAAAATCAACTGGCAGCAGACGTATGAATGCAGGCATTCAGCAAGGGTTCTCTCCCGCCAGCAAAAAAAGGGCATGAGAAAACAAAACAACGCAGACGGGACAAATAGTTTCTCACGCCAGGAGGGCATTTCCACGGGCCATAAAGACAAAAGAAGCAGGGCAAAGCCCGCAAAGCAGGGAATATACGGCCAATAGAAGACCATCCTTATCATCTCATTCCACAAGGACAGCCACTCCATGAGCGCGGCAATAATCAAAAACGCCCCCAGCCAGGGCAGTGCCGATGTCGCCTTGACCTCGCCCATCAGAGCAAATCCACGTATTCGGAGTACTGCTCGGCATCCATCAGCAAATCCAGTTCGTCCTCGTCGTCATATTCCATGGCAAGGAGCCAGTATTTGTTGGGGTCCAGATGGACCAGGCTGCAATTGTCCAGCACTTCCTTGTTCACTTCAGTGACACGCCCTGTCAAAGGCAGCCTGAGGTGATGTATCCTGTTGCGGAGATGCAGGTGAATCAGCATTGTATCCACATCCACCTCGTCTCCAGGCATGGGCAGGTCTATGCTGACGATTTCCGCAAGCTGCTCGGCCAGGAAGTCCGTTATGCCAACGTAAGCAATCATATTCTCCCTGTCCAGCTGGGCCCATAGATGTCTTTTTGAATAAACCCTGTCGTCTTCATTAACTTCAATTTCGGCCATTTCAGCAAAACTCCTCGTATCTTATTTCTTATTTGTGCAATTTACCTAGGGAATGAATATTCGTTCCCTGAAAATTGTGGGTACTATACAATGGCATATAATATTCGTCAATAACATTTTCCACCTTGCATAGCGAAAAAAACGCAAAAATACGCCGATTTTCTACAAATTGCCAGTGCGGAACGCGCAAACCACGCCCTGGAGTGTCAGCAACGGCGGCGCTGGATTTAACAACTCAGGCAGTGCCTTGAGAAAATACGGCGCATCGCCGCCAGTCGCGTAAATGGCATATTCCTCATGAAGCATGGCGGTTGTCCTTGAAAGAATTTCATGCAATGCGCCGACACTGCCAAGGTCCGTGCCAGCAGCCATGGCCTCCCGCGTGTTGCGGCCTATGGGCGAGGGAAGCTCGTCACGCAGCTCAAGCAGAGGCAGCTGCGCTGTA
>JAFYGL010000578.1 GCA_017543165.1 Victivallales bacterium
ACATCATGCCGACTGGCATGCCGCATAATATACAACAAGGTAAGTCGATTTCAAATAATAAAATGCGATTTACTCACATTTTTTTGTTTGGAACGGGATTCGATTGTCAAAGAGCCAAAATTCGCCAAACTCGAGGCGCCCGCAAGGGCGCGACAAAAGCCTGGCTTGAAAAAGTACTGGGGCATGTTCAGTAGCGCCCTACGGGCGCAGACTCTGGAGTGGCACGTTCCCTAGGCTGCGCGCCCTAACGGGTGCTTGCCTTGGGTTAAGCATGATTGCGCCCTGCGGGCGCTGCCGCTCCCAGCGAGAACCTACCCTCATGGTAGAACAGAGCCTTTAGAAAAACATGACAGGCATCCCGTTACTCAATGTACACTATGGTATATGCCTTCAAAAATTCCTTTGGCAAGGTTATTTCTGCATTGCCCTCATTTTTCTTTACCACTAGCGACTTATGTCCAATGAAATCAGGTGAAACTGCGTATGCTTTCTGGACATTGCAGTCCCGAAGAGCAAAGGTGATATCCTCGTTTAATGCAGGCCAGGCATCCCCATGCAAACCACCAGTAATCATCTGCCCCTTTTCCAGCTCGGTGCCAGTGGCATTTAGAAAGTGAGCCGCATAGCCGCCAGATTTTCGGCGATACAATTCGGAATGCACCAGGCGCGGTGCCTTTACCTGCCACACGGCAGCGGGCTGTGCAATCTTGCTAAAAATCCGCTGGAAAAATGCCTCCAATTCCTTGTTCCAACTGGAAGGCCATTGGTTCTTGACCTGGCATTCGTGCACAAAGAACGCAGCGGGAATGGAAGTCGCACTGTAATAGAATGTGCCCTTTCGGTACTTTTTGCCTACAATCAGCGGGTTCTTGCTCCCATCCTCGGAAGAGGCGCCCTCCAGCAGAATTTCATCCGCATTCATATTGCCTTTAAACTTATAGAAGAGGTAGTATTTAGATTCATTTGCATTAAGCGGGATTTCCGCATCGCCAGGCATATTCACGGCAGACAGTTTGTGGAAATGCGGATAAGGCGAGAAGCCGAAAACATCAGCAAATCCCCAGGTGCTGCGTTGTTTTCCCCACTGGTTGTTCAAACCTGAAACCGTGCTCAGCACCACAATGCCGCCCTGGGCAGCGAAGTCCTTTATGACATTGATGTCCGCGTCGCTCAGGCAGGAAGCCGAGATTACAAACAACACCTTGTAGTTCTTCATGGTTTTGGCATTGTGCAAGGCCCTGGGCTCGATGATGTCGTATGGGATATGGCAGTTCTGGAACATTTGGGCAAAACCGCCGAATTCATCCTCGTAGGTTATGCCTGTATTGTAGTCGCGGCTGTCTGGGTGCAGCAGGATAGCCGCCTGCGCCGCATGAATGGATGTTTGAGCGGCAGCATTGTCCTTGCCCGCACCGAACGCAAGGAAATCCGTGCCTCCAGCGGGGCGCGAAGTAATACCGTCCACCATTGGGCTTTGCTGGAGCATATTGCTAACCGCCCAGCAGAAATAATAGACATCCCAGTTGCCTGTATAGTACCACACCCAGATTGGCGGGGTATCGTATCCGATGCAGAACATATTGAAAAGTTTGCGATAGACAAACAGGCTCCTGGCGTTGTAATATGGATTGCGCGGCATCACCTCCGAGCCGAACAATGCCACTCCCCTCGCCTGCTCCAGCAAATCGAAAGGCAGGTTTATTCCAGGCAGGCTCTGCAACTGCTCCCTGTGTGTGCAGTATGTTGAGAGGAACATGTCAGGCGCCACATCCATCACATCGTGCCGAAGTCCGATCCACCAGTTCGCCATATTGCACTTGCGCCAGGCAAACCACATCTTCCTCAAATCGCTTTTGTAGTTTTGCAGGCGCGGGTCAAGTTCGTTCATTGGCAGCTGCCAGCCAGTGTCCCGTTCAAAGGCCTCGCGGCAGGAGAAGCAGAGACAGCCATGACGGTAGTATGTAAGTTCGTCAATCTGGAATCCGTCTATTTTGCTCACTTTCAGGATGTTCCTAAGATAGTTCCTGTAAGTGCGGGTGAAGTTTTCATTGCTTAGGCAGAAATGTGGCGTAGGCGCAAAATCGTAGTAGCAGACCGCCATTTCGCCCGCTCGTTCAGCCATCACCCGCAGTCCCTGTTCCCAGTTCTCCATAAATGTGGAATCATGGTGATCGATGACCTTGATGCCAGCCTTGTGCGCCGCATCGGCAAAGACCATGAGATCCTCGGCATTCTGTTCAAGTCTTCCTGGAAAACCTTGACGACCGTGCATTCCACTTATCATGAATACATTGACGCCGTGCTTCTTGCTCTCTTCTATCAGCCGCTTCATGCGGACTGGATCACGATATTCACTGAGTGCGCCACGCACGCCATTGACCGTCTTCATATTGATATGATTGCTCCACGACATCTTTGGAGATTTCATATCGACTTTGTCCACTGGACGAAACAGTTCTTTGGCGGGGTGGCTGGTCTCCTGGCCAGGGACTGGCATGTTTATGATTTTCACTGTGGCGTCCAGTTTCAACGGGCGCTGGTAATCTTCGCTATGGAAGGCATTGGCTGGCTCAAAGCCATTGGTAAACCAGAATGCCCTGTTAAAACTGTAATCCTCCTTTTCGCTGATGAAATACTGCACGCTGACGGTGGAAAGGATGAAATCACCTGTGAATTTGATTTCCGCACTGTCGCCAGTAATCCAGACTGGAATCGTCACCATTGCAATCTTGCCCGCAGGAATGGACTGTTTTTCAAGATACACCCGCCCGTTTATGCCCAGGGAAAAGCGGTTCTCTGTGTTGTTGCTGTTTCCCATGTAGAAACAGAACAGGTAAAGCCCTTTGCCAGGAAGAGCGTATTTCAATACGCCATCGTTGCCAGCAACATGGCTGTACAGTGCACCTTCCGAGCCAACGACCTTGCGGAGATTGCTCCCCGCCGTCCAGCCACGCTTAGCAGCGGCGTTGAATCTTGCGGTATCAAGATGATGATAATGCCTGCCAGTCTTGTCAGCGCCAAAACTGTCGTAGAAAAGCGGCGTTATATGCTGGTTGTAGTGGTAGCGCGGCAGTACATGTATCTTGCTGAAATCATCAATGGTGCCTTCACGCAGGACGATTTTTGCGCCTGTAAAGCCGCCCTCATCTTTGGTATCGCTGCCGCAAAGAATATCCAGTGCCTCGCCCTGGTAGTCAATACGGCCAAAGCCATAGATTACGCCCACTGGATATTGCGGGCATGGATTGGTCGGACCTATGGGGTCAAAATCAAATATGACTTTTTTATTCTTGCCAGCATCCAACGCAAGAAAGCGCCACAGCTGGTTCAGCAAAAGTCCCTTTTCAAGTTTGTCGTCGAAGACGCCGCTTCTGAAAGCATGCCCTGCCCTGGATACTCCCGTCACGCCCTTGAATGTAGTGTTCTTGCATTTTCCCAGCGGCAAATGCATTCTGAGCTGACGCTTGGAGTACTTGGGCCAGGCAGGTGCCTCGCCCAGGAGAGAAATCTCCACGCTGTTGCCAGCATGTGGCAGAACCACTTCCATCCTGAAGCGAGATTCGTATTCCTCACTCCAGATGTTCCAGACTTTTGTACCGTCAGGCAAGATCGTGTCTTCCGTCTTCAACGGAAGTGCCGTGCCATCCTCCGCCACCAGAGGCGCAATGTCCCGCAGCAATACATCGCCCCTGTGCTTGACAAGAAATGACCCATTGCCTGTCTTCGCAACCTCGAAGATGCCCCTCCCTGCCAGCAGGGAACAGACAAGTAAAAGCAATAATGATGCCTTCTTCAACATCTAAATAAACTGCCGCTGCAAAGCTGCCATTATTTGTTGTCATATTCATTTGGAATGGACCACCAGCGGTAGCCCAGGCCCGCGCCATCACCATTGCCCAGGCGGGTGGCTGTGACCGCCTGGCCCTTCACATGCCCGCCAAGATAGAGAATATTCAAACTTGCGGCATGATTGGAGCCGCGGTTTCCAGAAACACCGCCTGCGGGAAAATCCGCAGCGCTGACCAGGCCAGGATCGTCATGTCCAAGACGGATGCGGGTACGCGCCTGGACAGCCGCCGCATCGCTGCATGAAATAGCAGTGCCGTTATCCTTCTTCGCACCATAAACCCAGAAAATGTAACTGCCAAGGCAATCCTTTTCCCCTTTGGTGAAGTTCACTGCGTCGCTGGGGCATTTGAACAACTTTTCCACCACATCGCTAATGTCAGTAGAGGTACTGTCCACCTTGACACCGATGTAGCCGCCGCCCAGCAGCAGATTGGTTATGGTCAAAGTGCCGTAGAGCGACTGGTTGCCATGATAGAGGCTCCAGCGCACGTCCTGGCTGGTGCCGTTGGAGCCCACCAGCTTGTGTGCGATAAAGCCATCATGGTCGTCCGCGTATAATTGCTGCGCCAGACCGATTTGCTTGAGTTGATTGACGCAACTGATTGAACGTGCCTTCTCCCTTGCCTTTGCCAATGCAGGCAGCAGCATGGCCGCAAGAATTGCGATGATTGCGATTACGACAAGCAATTCGATCAAGGTGAAATGGAATGATTGTTTCTTCATTTTCAGTCTCCGTTCCGTTGTTGGTATTTTGTTTTTGGAATTATCGTAATGGAATAAATTGTCAAGACAACAAAAAGGCATTGCCCTCTTCTGCTTATATCTACACCATTTTGCAACGCGGTAATTTTAGCAAATTATCCCTATTTCACCAACAATTATCTGTTAAAAAAACAGCACTATTTGATAATTTTAAATTAAGCCATATCTTATGCGCAAAAGCAAGCAGCAAAAACCAATTGGAGACAATATGGACAATACAAACAAGCGTCCCATCGGCAAGCCCATCGGCTTCTACACTGCCTGGAACGACTTTACGCTGGTATGCAGAAAGCAGCTGCACAGCAACCAGCAGGACACGCCAGGCGAACACTGGCACAACGACTTCTACGAACTGGTGACAGTCAGCTCGGGCCACGGCGTGCACAAGGCGGAGAACAGGACATGGAACATATCGCCAGGCAGCGTGTTCCTGATTCATCCCCATCAGAGGCATTGCTATGTGGAATACGACAATCTGCTAATTTACAACCTGCTCTTCACCAGAAAATTCCTGCGGCTGTTTCTGCCCGACCTGACCAGGCTGCCTGGCTACCAGCTTCTGTTCAATGTGTCCCCAAAGGAAATAATACACTCCCCAAACGACGGCATACGCATACAGGAGGAGCACATACCAGAAATAATACGCCTTTTGGACGAAATGGACATGCTGAACACAAGCCTGCAACCAGGGGACAAATCCCTGATGATAAGCCATTTCATAAAGGCGGTGCTGCTGCTTACGCGCCATTCACACCTAGCCTCCCGCTCCAACAGAGGCCATCAAATGGAACAATTGACCAGCCTTCTCAGCAAATTGGAAAACCACTATAGCGAACAATGGACACTGCACAGCATGGCGGCGGCCACAAACATGTCCGTCTCCAATTTCCGCCTCTCCTTCTGCAAGCTGATGGGACTGTCCCCAATTGAATACCTGTTGCGCCTGCGCCTGGCAAAGTCCCTGATAAAACTGGAGACATCGACTGGCCCCATTGAGGAAATCGCCTTCAGCTGCGGCTTCAACACGCCAAATTACTTCACCCGCCAGTTCAAGGCGCACTACAACATTCTTCCCGCCCGTTACCGCCGTGAATATCTTGCAGGCCTGCGCCCACCAATCATCGACCAGAACAACATCGCCCCGCCAAGCGCCAAATAAACGAACTTTTCAACACAGAGACGCTCTCTTTTCAAGGCAGAGACGCAGAGATTTTTAACTCTGCGTCTCTGCGCCTCTGCGTCTCTGCGTTAAATAGCGTCTCTGCGTTAAAATAGTTCTGCATTACAGAGTGCACAATCTTGCCGCGACTTGGCTTAATGACGTGTCTTTGCCTGGACGGTATGTTTCCAGAGGCGTGGCATAGAAGCGGTCGCGCAGGGCGTTTTCCTGCTCCTCCAGGTATGCGCTGTCTGGATATTCGCCTTCAGGCAATGTGGCCAGTTGCTGGCAGATGGCCTCCGCCTCGGGAATGTAGATTGCCTTGTACAGTTCGTAGATATACGAGCGGCAATAGCTGTTTTCCGCGTTGCCCTTCAGTGTCATCTCCGCATGAGGGTTCAATGGGCCGACTTTCCGCAGCGCGTCAAGGGTGGCATTCATGGAGAAATCGGCATGTGTTTCCAGAAGTTCGCCCATTGCCTTGATGAGTTTCAGCAGCTGGGAGCCATCGGCCTTTTCTGGCTTGCGCTTGGTAAGTTTCATCATAATGGCGCAAAGCTCCCTGGTTATAAGGCACATAAGCGCGGACCTCAGCAAATCCGTCAAGTCCCTGCGCATAAGCTCACCGCAGTCTTTCTCAGCCAGTTTCGCGGCCTTCTGGAAGAAAGCAGGCTCCAATTCCAGATTCTGGAATTTTATGGCACATTCCGTGTATAGTTCGGCTGGCTTGTATTTCGCCAGGTTCTTGAAAGAACTCATCATATTGAAATGGTTGCAGAATATGCCCTGGTACTGCCTTTCCGTGCCGAACACCCAGCTGTTTGCGGCGAATGGCTTCTCCGTCAATTGCCACAATTCCTGCATTGCAGCGGCGTATTCCGCGCCATACCTGTCCAGGCAGAAAGCCTCCAGGGAGAAGTCCTCGCCACTGGCCCTTTTTGCAAGATACTCCAGCAACAGCGGATTGGAGTGGCTGTTCTCGCTCCAGATGACCATTCCCTTACAGAAGTTGTCATCCTTTGCATGGCGGTACATCTCATCGCAGCGCTTGAAGTCGAAAAAGAGGTCATTCTGTGGCTCGTATGCCTGGAATATGCCGAAAATCCATGGGAACTGTCCTGGCAATCCCCAGTTGATGAAGTTGTTGCTGTGGCAGCCGCTGTCCGTGGTGTAGTCCAGGACAATGGTGTTGCCTGGGTCCAGTTCTTTCAGGAAATCGCGGACCTCCTCAGCAGTCCAGCGGAACATGAAGTCCCATCCCGCCACAAGAAGCGGCGCATTGGGGTATTCCTGGCGCAGTTTTCTGGCGAAGGCGCGGAACACGGCTTTCTTGGTGGCGAAATTCTCCTCGCGCGAGCCAAAGGCGCGCTCCGCCAGGCCAATGGTATGGAACAACTCGGGACGGCCATAGTGCCTGATGTGCGCCTTTGTCAGTTCGCAGTAGCGGTCGATGTTCTCCTCCTTGCCGCAATCCCAGACCTGCGTTTCAGGACGGGCGTAGTTGCTTGAGCTCTGGTTCATGAACTCGGGCTTGAAGTGCTCCAGGAATGCCCGTGGCGTATGGCTGTACCAGTGTGTCATGGGACCTATGTCCTCTGGATGCATGAGCCCGCGCTGGAACGCATAGTCCAGCACATCCTTGCGCAATTTGCCGCGATATTGCAGGGAGTTCAGTTCCGTGCGGTCGTTGTAGCTGCGTTCCACCGCCTCGGGCGCTGGCCCGTCCACAGGCGGATATGGCACCACGCCAGGGAACGCCTTCTGGAACAAGTCATCCTGCCCAGTGCGCAGCATGAAGAACGAGAAATGCTTTTTCAGGAGGAAGTCAATTTCCTGCTTCCAGGTCTCCAATGTCCAATGCTCAGCCTGGAAACGGTAGAGGGAACGGTGTGCAAAGTAGCGCAGACCGCGGTACTTCTTGCTGAAGTGCTTCACATAGTGAATGCCCTCCACTGGCAGCGTCTCACGATGGGGAATCATGTCCCCGTCCCAAAACCAGCGGCATCCGCAGAAGCGTTCAAAATACTCATACACGGCATAGATTATGCCGCGGATATTGCCGCCTGCGAAAAGCAGCCTGCCATTTGCACCGCAAATGAAAAAGTCATCAGTCCCGCACCTGACTTCCTTTGCATCAAGGGTGAAGTCCGGCTCAATCCACTTTGCGCCAGTATGCGCAACTAAATCGCGGAATATGCCGCATGGTATTTCAAACATGTCCTTGCTCATTTGTCGTTCCGAATCAAAGCCTTCACTGTGTATTCTGTGCTCCAGGTCTTCACCAGATGTGGGTCATTGCGTGGATATGCATCCGCCCATATCAATTCCGCGCTGGCGCTGTCTGCGAAAAGCGGGAATGCGCCTTTGTCGTGAAATATGTTGCTTTCCACTACATTTGCAAGGCAGGTGCTCCCTATTTTTCCAGATTGCCTCGCCCGAATTGGCCAAATCGAATTCCAGGCTGTGCGTATTTGAAACGACCAGACTTTTTCTGCCTTCCAGTCAATCTACGCCTTCAGTCACTTCTTCAAGAAGAAAACAGGCATGTCCCCTCTCGCCTGGAAAAACAGTATGCTGCAAAACCAATAAGCCCTCAACGCAGAGGCGCAGAGACGGAGTTTATATTGTTTGCGGGGTGGGGACCAAAGGGACTAAAGGGACTAAAGGGACTAAAGGGA
>JAFYGL010000579.1 GCA_017543165.1 Victivallales bacterium
AACCGCAGGCATCTGGACAGCCGCGTTCATGGCCCTTCTCCTGCTTATGGCCATGGGCACTGGCCTGGGACGGGCACGTTATGGAACACAAGGAAGAGATCCCCTTGCACTGGGAGGCGCGGGGGCAATCGGCGTAATCGCCCTGTCCATGTTCATCACTGACCCATTCATACGCGGCCTTGCCTGGCTGCCTCCCCTGGCCCTTGCCTCCACAATCGTGCCTCGCCCAGACGAGGAATGCGAGGACAAATTCATGCTGCTGCCAGGATATGCGCTGCTGGCCTGCGTTCTCCTGGGCCTGCTGATTTCCATCAACGCGGTATTTGGTTGCAGGGAGGGCGGCAAAGCAAATTGCAAGTCAGACAGCGCAAAGACCCAGGTGGAAACACAGGCGCAAAAGGCGAATGCCACTCAGGAAAACAAGACGGAAACGCAGCAAAAGAATGAGCCCCAGGTAAAGCCCGCCCCTGTTCCAATCAACATCATTCCAATGATGAAAAGCAAGGCATTCAAGGTGCTCAACGCCGACAATGTTTCCCATTTCACCCCGCCATTCCGCCAGGCCGCGATGAATGGCACGGCCTCGGCAAAAATTCTGGAAGTACAGGACAACGCAGGCAAGCCACCAGAAGGCAAAGACCCGTCAATGGAATATGGCGGAGCAGTTTTCCAGGTTGATATTCCAACCTCAGGAGTTTACAAGATCTGGCTGAACGTGTGGTGGGAAGGCTCCTGCGGAAACACATTGAGCGTCCAGGTCGGCGATGAAAAGAAGTCAGTCACTGTGGGCAATGACAGCAAATACGAGCAGTGGCACTGGGTCGAGGTGCCACGCCAGTACCAGTTTGCCCAGGGGCCGTGCCCCATTGCGGTATTGAACAGGGAAGACGGCATAAAGCTGGACCAGATACTTGTGACCAGTGACCTGTCGTACGTCCCCCAGGGAAAGGAAAAATAGCATGGCCAGGTTTCTCATAATTCTACTATGCGCGGGGATTTGCCTCCTTGCGCAAAACGAGGATGTGAATGTGGAGAGCGCCTCCGCCGAGAGCATGTCCACATTGCCCTCCCAGGCATTTCTCAAAGAGATACGCAAGCCTCTTCGCATTGATGCCTGGGGCGAATTCACTGGCAGCCTCGTCAACAAGGGCGCCCAAGGCAAGCGTTCAGGCAATTTGCGCGTTCGCATCACATTCACGAAGGACGCCATGTTCACACAGATTGTCCTCAACGACGTAAATGTGTATTCGCTGGAGCAGAAGCACAGCGATGAGAATGCAAATGCGACGGTAAAGCTGGAGTTGCCAGCAAAGGAGACTGCGCCAGGCCTGTTTGATTTCGGCGTGCGCCCCGAGGACATGTCATTCTCATTCATATACTGGGACTTTGTCGAGGAACTGCCACGCGAAAAGAAGCGCATGAGCGAGTGCCGAGTGTTCCGCCTGGCCTCGCCTGACAAGGACGGCACGGTACTGGTCTGGTTCCATGCCAGCCATGGCTTCCCGCTGGAGGCGCGCTGGTTTAAGAACGATGCAAAAGAGCATTGGCGCAAACTTGAATTAAAAGGCGCAAAACGCCATGCAAACGGTCTCTGGTTCGTCAAGGAAATGAGACTGGAGGGCAAGGACTGGAAAACACAGGTCAGTTTTGACCACGT
>JAFYGL010000580.1 GCA_017543165.1 Victivallales bacterium
GAACTGGTATTCCGCCGCAAATGCGGGCAACTGGTATTCGCCCTTCTTGAGACGCGCCAGGAAGGCCTCCTGGCTTTCTGAAGATTCAACAAAAAGCGGATAACCTGAAAGACTGCCCTCGAACTTGCATGGGTTGCCCATGATGTCATAGCAGACCGCGTCCTTCGGCAGGGCCAGGCTTGTCTCAACCACTGGCTCGCTGCTGCTCTGCCATATTGCCGCCATTATCTTGCCGTCCTTCTTGAATATGTAGCCCCATATCTCGGGCGAAGGATGGAATTCCAGAGCGTCCCTGGCGTTGCACAGCAACCTGGCAATGGCGGCTGTGGAGGCAAGGAGTGGGCGGGGATTGTTCTTCAGCCACATGCCCATGTCGTAATTCTTGCTCTCCTTCATTGCCACGCCGTAATGGGGCACCCAGTACTTTATGCCAAGCGCCTTGGCTATGATCATTCCGCGCTGGCAGTTCGCCGCATTGTCCTTCAGCGCCTGATGGTCAAAGGGAATGGTGCTAACATAGCCGTAGCCCTTTTCCGCAATGGCCAAATCCTTGTCCCCAACCAGTTTGCGCACATCCAGTATCTGCTCGCGGAAACCGCCCTTCTCTTCAGACACGGGACGGAAGCCTGGGCCATAGACATAAGGCGACACATACCAGTCTGGCGCAACTATGTCCATATACTGCAATGTCTTTGGCAGAGCATACTTGAGATAAGCATAGTTGGGATAATCGACTCCAGCCACGCCCATGGACACAACCTTCAGTTTCGGATTGAAGGACTTCACCTCGTCATGCACGATCTGAAGATTGCGGAAGAAGCAATCCTCAAAATCCGGTGACAGCCTGCGCGTGAGGTTTATCTCGCCTGAAACCATCCAGGAAGGTATTCTGGTGCCATAGTGCTTCAGGCAGGCGCGCATATAGTCCCTGGTCTGTTGGAAATATTCCTCGGTATAGCCATTCTTCATCATGTCAGGCAATTGCTTGTTCAGCCATGCTGGCAATGCCCAGCTGCTTCTTCCTGACAGGCTTAAATGACCTCGCGGCACCATGCCGCACTTCTCCGCCTCCGCCAGCAACTTGTCTGGATAGGTGAAGT
Organism: Victivallales bacterium; assembly: GCA_017543165.1. The sequence continues at coordinate 1,101 of JAFYGL010000580.1, forward strand.
CATACTGCCCTGGCTTTGGCTCGGTCTTGTATCTGAGGACAGGCACGGTGATGGCTCCATAGCCCAGTGCGCGGGAAGCGGAAAAATATTCCACGGTGATATAGTGGTGGCACATTTCGAAGAAGGGGTCTGGGGATTCCACTTTCTCGGCGACGATGAAGGCACCTGTGCGTTCGCCATATTGCCCGCCAGTCAGATTTACCTTCACTATGTAGTACCCGTTCTTTTCTGGTGCCTTGAACGTGATTTTGCCCTTGTCGTCCACCTTTCCCTCAAGAACCTTCTTGTTGTAGAAATCCAGGACGGCATAGTTCGCGGTCCTGCCCTGCTTGTCAAACACGCATTTGAAATCCACCTGTTCGCCTGGCAGGAAGACACCACCCAGTTTGACTGGCTCCACCACCTTGATTGACGAGGGCTTGCGCACAGCCTCGGGCTTTTGCTGCAGCACTTCTGGCACATTGCCCGCATAGATGCCTAGGTCATCAAACCACACCGTGCCCAAATTGTCAGGCTTGCCCTTGTAGTTGTTGGCGTTGTGCACACGCAAGGCTAGGACCACGCGCTGCGTGCCTTCAGGCACCTTTACATTGCCGCCACAAAGGAGCCAGTCATTCTCGGGCTTCTGCCAGCTGGTGCCCTTGATGAATTCCTTCAGTTTCTTGTTCTTTTCACCATAGCATGACAAATGCATGCTGGCGCACCATCCACGCGGAATGCCAGTGGTCTTGATGCGCCCAGCAAAAGTCAATTCGGTCATACCCTCGGACAACTTGACCGCCTGCTGGATATTCGCCACCTTGTCTGGCTCGCCAAGTATCTTAAGGGATTTCTGGCCAGAGGCGAAAACCGCCTCGTCAATCTGCCCCGTTATCAGGCTCAGCTTCGAATAGGAATTCACCCATCCTTCCATTCCCTCTTCAAACGAGGGGTTCTTCAGCAGATTCTCATTGCCGAAAACACAAAACGTCAAAAACATCAAAACAAGCAAAAAACTTTTCTTCGGCATGATAACCATATCTCCTTAATTAAACTAAAATCACCAAAGGCAAAGCGCGGCATTTATTCCGATTGAACGATGCACAGGATCCTGCGTCTGTGCTTTCCAGCCGTCACGCCAGGTATTCTCAAACACACCTGGTGAATTAAATCCCTCCACATGGTAGTCCATGAACAGGAAATTGCCATTGCGGTGCGCATTCAAAAAGAAACGAGGATTGGGGACCGTGCCAGAATAGGCCTCTTTGACCTGGCTGACGGGGCCGCCAGTGCTGTCCGCTCCGTATTCTGTATAATTCTGGCCAGGACTGTAACTATCACCCGCAAGAATTACCATGGAGAAATGATCGTACTGCCTGAGGTCATACCAGCGCCAATAGCTGTTGCTCTTTCCAGGCACGGAGGCCACTATGCCGCGGTTCACACCCGTCAATGCGCCAGATGTAATATGGCAGGCATTCAAACCATACGAGCATCTGGAGGGATTGGCGCCCGTGATCTTGCCATAGTTCTTCGGCCATTTCCAGGGCCAGCGTCCAGGACACACAAAACTGTCCTCGTAGGTGTTCGCATAGCCCTCATAAAACGGGGTCCATGCGCTGTAGGACTTGAAATCCCAGGGAAGCACACCCTCGTAGTCATGGTTGTAGAACGCAAAGAAAGTGCCGACCTGTTTCAGGTTGTTGGTGCAGGCAATGCTCCTAGCCTTTGTGCGAGCGCTGGCCAAGGCGGGAAGCAACATCGCCGCCAGAACCGCTATAATTGCAATGACAACCAGCAATTCAATGAGCGTAAAATAAGTTCTTTTCTTCATTTCATTCACCCAAACTTGTTACGACGCATTATCTAACAATATTCACTGATACAAAACAAGTCTGGGTAATTTACATACCAAAACAATAATTACAAAGGTCTGTTTCTATTTTTACAACAGATATCACATAACTACTTGTAAGCGGGAAGCACAGTACTATTATGAACGACCATGGCACCAGCAAATACTATTATTCCCTGCGACGCTTGCCTATGGTTCAATCATGCCAGTTCCAGTCGCTGGATTGCATCTATCTCCTTCTTCGCCAACGCGGCCGCAATGCACAAATCATAGTTCGATTGAAGGTTCATCCAAAATTCCGCACCTGTACCAAAATACTTGCCTAAACGCAGGGCAGTATCCGCACTTATCGCCCTCATTCCTCTCGCAATTGCATTGATACGGGGTGCCGGCACATGTATGTCCATTGCCAATTTATTTTGGCTGATACCCATTGGCTTGAGAAATTCCTCTACCAGAATCTCGCCTGGATGTATCATATTCTTTGTCCTAATCATAACGCTTTGTTCCTCAATGATTTA
>JAFYGL010000581.1 GCA_017543165.1 Victivallales bacterium
ATGATATATCCATATTCCTGTGAAAAACAAGCAGAAGGGATGAAAAAGATGAAAATCGGCTACCTTGCATTGTCGAAACTGAGTTGGAAAACCCCGAAGATTGAAGGGCTTGCCAAGGACACGGCGGAGGCATTGGGCAAACTGGATGACTGCGAACTTGTGGCGGCGGAGGGATTGATCACCAGCGAAAAAGAGGCACAGGCTGGCGCGGAAAAGTTGTCCGCAGCAGGAATCGACCTGCTGGTGATGCACTTTGTCACATTCCCCGCTGGCGCATTGATACCAGTGATCGCCGAGCGGATACAGGCGCCAATAGTGCTGCTGGCGAATCCCGAGGAGGCATGCCCTGGCAAGATGTGGGAGCAGAATTCCTTCTGCGGCGCCAACCTTGGCGCATTTGTGATGCGTCGCCTTGGCAAGCAGTACGGTTATCTGAAAGTCATGCCTGCGGAAACGCCCGCCGCCCTGAAGAAATACATTGCGGCGGCGCGTTGCATCAGTGCATTGAAGAACTGCCGCATCGGCCTGGCTGGCGGGCGTGTGCCTGGCTTCTACACATCCAACTTCGACGAAATGAAGTCCCGCGCGATATTCGGCGTTGCGGTGGAGGTGGCGGATTTGGTGGAAATGGTGGATACCGCCGAAAAACTCACGCCAGAGCAGCTTGCCGACGCGCGTGGGGTGGTCAAGCGTTCGTCCTGCAAGGTCAACAATGTCTCCGAGCACGATTTGGAACTGGCCGCCAAGATGTTCGGCGCGTTCAAGGCAATGACCGCGAAATACAATCTGGAGGCACTTGCAATCAGGTGCTGGCCCGAACTTTCAGACATATTCGGCATTGCGCCATGCGCAGTAATCGGCATGCTTAATGACTGCGGCATTCCATCCAGTTGCGAAGGCGATGTGCCAGGAGCGCTGACAATGGCGGTGCTGAAACAGCTGGCAGGCGGCGGCATACCGCTGTTTGTGGATTTGATTTCCTACGACGAAAAGGCCAATACGGGCGTGGTCTGGCACTGCGGCGCGGCGCCTGTCTCGCTCTGCCGCAAGTTCGAGGAAACCGAATACAGGCTGCATTTCCGCGTGGACGGCGGGGACAAGAAGGGCGTAACCAATGACTTCTCCCTGAAGGCGGGACCTGTCACCCTGGCGAAACTTGACCAGGATGTGGACGGGCATTTCCGCATGCTCATAGCAAAGGGCGAGGCCATTGACACGGAGCCTTTCATTCGCGGCAATCCGTTGACGATTCGCTTCGAGGCGCCTGTCAAGAACCTGATTGACACGATTATGCTCAAGGGCTTTGAGCATCATTACACGGTCATTCATGCTGATGTCAAGGAGGAATTGCTGCAATATTGCGCGTGGATGGACATTGAACCAGTTATGCCGGAGGTGAAATGATGAAACGTATATTGAATGTTGGCGTTGTGGGCTTGGGGCGCATAGGTCGCAATCATCTGCAGGAGCTGTCTAGTTTCCCAGACATGTTCAAAATCGTGGCAGGTGCGGACAATGCACCTGATCGCCTGAATGAATTGTGCCCCAAGGAACTGGAGAATGCCGCCAAGTACACTTCGCTTGACGAAATGCTGAAGCATCCTGGACTGGATATGGTGACTATTGGTACGCGTCATCCTGATCACGTTCCCATGGCAATAAAAGTCTTGAAAGCGGGCAAGATTGCCGTGGTGGAGAAGCCAACCGCCACAAGCACAGCGGAATTCGATGCGATGCTGGCAGTTGCTGCCAAACATCCACACAGACTGTTTCTGCGGCACAACCGCCGCTTTGAGGCACCTTTTATCAAGGTGAGGGAACTGATGGCCTCTGGGCTTATAGGCGAAGTGCAGTACATCAAACTTTACCGTAGCGTTGGCTATTGCCGCCGCAATGACTGGATGACCATGCCAGAATACCACGGCGGTCTTCTCACCAATTGGGGGCCTCATCTGATAGATCAGGCACTGCAATTGCTGGAGGCGCCAGTCAAGGACCTTTGGGCTGATGTTCGCCACGTCATTTCCATTGGCGCGGGAGACGACCTTTTCAAGATCATACTTAAAGGCGAGAATGGTCGTGTTGCGGACATCGAGGTCTCAGGCGCCAATGCGCTGCCTGGCCGTGAAATGGAAATCATCGGCTCGCGGGGCACAATCATCTATGAGAATAACAAGCTCAGCGCACGCTATCTGGACCCATGCGTGAAACTCAAGAAATTGAAGCCCCATCCAGAAAATCCTCCACTGGCATACGGCAATTTTGATGAACAACTATATTTTATCAATTCCGAATTTGAACTGCCAAGGATTTCCCAGACAGTACTGTGGAAGTACTTGTATGACGAAGCGGTGAACGGCGTACCCTCTCCAATAAAACTGGAAGAAGGCAGGGAAGTGGTACGCGTAACAGAAGAAGCATTCAAGTTTAGTGGCAAGTGAAAAGTGGACAGTGGACAGTAGGGTGCGCGGGGCATAAGCCCCGCGTTTTGGAAGGTAAAGCTCCATCCACGGCTTCGCCGTGGACACCCGAATGTCCACAAAAAAAGCAATGAAGATGATTAAAGTAACAATCTGGAATGAATACAGGCATGAGCAGGCCAATGGTCCGCTCGGGGAATATATACGACAAATCTATCCGAAGGGATTGCATCGCTATCTGGCGGAACATTTGGCGGAAGACGATTTGGAAATCCGCGCGGTCTCGCTGGATGAGCCAGAACAGGGACTTCCAGATGAGATTCTCAATGACACGGATGTGCTGCTTTGGTGGGGGCATTGCGCACATGCGGCGGTGAAAGACGAACTGGTGGACAAAATACAGGTGCGCATTCTACATGGAATGGGCCTTATTGTGCTGCATTCAGGCCACATGTCCAAGATATTCAGGCGCATGATGGGCACTGCGTGCCGCCTGCGCTGGCGCGAGGAAGGTGAAAAGGAAAGAATATGGGTTGTGTCACCTTCGCATCCCATTGCACAGGGAATCCCCGAGACATTTGTGCTTCCCAATCATGAAATGTATGGCGAGCCATTTGACATTCCGCAGGACGGCAAGATTGTGTTCATGTCCTGGTATGAAGGAGGGAATGTCTTCCGCAGCGGCGTGGCATTTGAACGGGACGCCGGGAGAATATTCTATTTTTCGCCTGGGCACGAGACCTTCCCAATCTACCACGACAAGATAATCCAGCGCATACTCAAGAATGCCATACGCTGGGCGGCTCCGCAACAGCACTATCCAGACCGCATTACACCGCAGCCCGAGGCACTGGAGAAAATCAGCACACCCAATCCGCTGTCTGATCTGGATACCAGCGCAATACACAA
>JAFYGL010000582.1 GCA_017543165.1 Victivallales bacterium
CGGATTGAGCTGTATGAACATACAGCGAAATACGTTTTCAAAGCCAATGCAAACATATCGAAGCGCATTTTGCGCTAGTTTTGAAATTACCTCTCAATATGATACCAAATTGAATGCTAATCTATGGCTATGAAACAGTCGATAATTGAAGAAAAGTCATACCAATTTTACAACATCGTGCCTTGCCTGCCAGGACAGGAGGAACTGTTGGCGCAGGGGGCGATAGAACTGGAGGCATCTACGGGAATTGACACGGCGCTCTATTGCCTCACACTGCACCCCGAAGGATATCCAGCCTCACGCAAGGCTGAAAAACTTATAGAGAGCTACCGTAGATTCAGTCTTGCCCTGCGTGGAAGTCGTGTCCACTCGGGGATACTTGTGCAGAGTATCCTCGGGCACTGGCCAAGAGTTGACAAGAATGAGGAACACTGGCAGCGCACCGTCGATTCAGAAGGCAATACACCTCGCTTCTGCCCACTGGACCAGGATTTCAGGCAATACATCCGCGAGACTATTCGCTCCCTTGCCATGGAGCATCCCTGCTTCATGCTTTGCGACGATGACATCCGTTCCTTCTCCCCTCATGTGGAGTGCTTCTGCCCGTTGCACACTGCGGAATTCAACCATCGCACAGGACGCAACTTCACACCTGAGGAATATCGGAAGGCTGCACGCGAATGTGCAGTTGGCGATGACATATACCGCGCCTTCGAGCAGTTGCGGCAGGACACGGTGAATGGCGTCTGCCGCCTGATAAGGGAGGCCATTGACAGTGTTGACGGGAGCATTCCCGCAGGCACCTGCATGCCAGGATGGGAATTGCGATTCAATGGAGACGCCTCACGTTGCATAGCCGCCAAGGGACAGGCTCCTGTAATGCGCGTGGCAAGCGGCTACTATATGGAGCAGTCCTCCAATTATCTTCCAGAGAACCATCTGTTGTCGCAGGCACTGCGTCTGTTCCACAAGGACATACCAGTGGCGCTGGATGAGGCTGACACTTTTCCGCACAGCCTATACAGCAAATCAGCCCGCAGTTTCCATACAAAACACTGTTCCGCCATGTTCGCCGGTCTGAACGGAGCCAAAATCTGGTACGTCAATAGCTACAAGAAAGGCCGTCCAATCAGTCGCAAATATACGGATGTGCTTGCACAAAAACGTTATTTTGACCAGGAGTTGGCCGCCACGTTGAAAAACAGTGCGCCACAAGGCATCATTGTCCCCGTCCATGACCACTTCCCCAAGTGGCACCCAGTCCATAATACAAATGAGAATTTCCTGCCAGAAGAGAATTGGGTTTCGAATATGATGGGAATGTACGGAATACCATTCCAGTGCTCATTTGAGCTGGACAGGGAGGGAATCTATGCTGTTTCTGGAAGAGATGCCATTGACCGTTTCTCTGATGAGCAAATACTGCAACTGCTGGCTGGCAAACTGCTTCTGGACGGACAGGCGGCGGTTGCACTCTCACGACGTGGCTTTTCGGAATACATGGGAATCTCTGCCGAAGAACGCGACTTCAAGTACAATGACGAATACAGTGCGGACTGGACACGTTCTTACCCAATGTCCAAATCCTCAGGCGTGCCATTCCTGAATGTACTGTCTCAAGAAGCTGAAATACTTTCCAACCTGTGTTATTCGCCGTTCTGTTTTTCCTCGGAAAATGAGGTGGTCTGCCCCAGTGCAGTGCTTTACCACAATGCTCTTGGCGGTAAAGTTTGCTCCACCGCCTACCATCGGTCCATTCTCTATGGATGGGCAAATGAGGCACGCAAGGATTGGCTTGTTGCCTTGCTTGACCGCCTGGACTGGAAGCAACTGCCATTTGTCGCCAAGGACTACCAATGGCTTATGTTGCTCCATAACCGTACATCCAAGCAAGAGGATGTGGTTGGAATGTTCAATCTTGGCTTTGATCCCTTGGAGAACCCGTCTCTCCGCTGTGCCCATAAGCCAGAACGCATGGAAAGGCTTGCCGACGACGGACTATGGCATCCTCTGGAATTCTCCTGGCAGGATAACGCGGCGCTCCTTCCGCTTCATCTGGAATGCTATGAGATGGCTGCGTTGAAGATAATCTTGTAAATCGGTTTATTCAAAACATCCAATGAGAGCGCCTTAGCGGCACTCACTCAGGTTGGCCAACCTGTGTGGCTATCCAACAGACGAAAACATGAAAGTTGGCCAACCTGTGTGGCTGTCCAACAGACGAAAACATGCCAGTTGGTCAACCTGAGTGAGCGCCGCTTCGGCGCTCACATTGGATGTTTTCAGACTACCTCTACATTAAGGGAATTATGCTTAAACACTGGAAAAAAGGATGCATTCATTGCCATACACTCTGGTCGGATGGCCTAGCCCTTCCAGAAATGGCGATTCTGAAATATCAGGAACTGGGATATGATTTTCTGTGTCTTGCAGAC
>JAFYGL010000583.1 GCA_017543165.1 Victivallales bacterium
ATTGGCCGCGCGTCAGGACGGGATGCCTCCATGCGGCTGTTGTTCTGCTAGGCAAGGTGCGTATGGCATTCCCACGTCCTGATGCGCGGCCAATGGCCGCGCAGAGCAGCATGCAGAACAACAGACTTCCCACTTGAATTTAGGTATAAAGAGCATTACAGTAGCCAACAAATTTACAAAACAGTCCACAGTCCACAGTCCACAATCCACAGTCCACAGACCACTACAATGCCCCCCAGGTCCAACATCTGGCAATATCTTGCAAAATACACACCGTTCATAGCGCTGGCCGTGCTGTTCATGGGGTGCGAGGTGTTTTTTGACCTGATGCAGCCTGCCCTGATGCGGCGTGTCATTGACGAAGGCGTGCTGGCCGACAACGGCGGCGCCATTCTTCTGCGGCTTGGCCTCTCCATGATAGTCATGGGTTTGCTTGGCGGCATTTGCGGCTCGCTGAACAACCTGTTCGTCAATCTCACCTCCCAGAATGCAGGCAACCTTATGAGAATGGACTGTTTCCGCCGCATAATGGGAATGCCCTACAGCCAGGTTGAAGGCATTGGTTCTGGTGCGCTGATTACGCGGATGACCAATGACGTCTCGCAGGTCCAGAACATGATTGCCTTGTTCATCCGCGGCGAAGTGCGCACATTGTCCCTTCTTTGCGGCAGCCTCTATTTCCTATATAGAATAGAGACGACCTTCGGCATAATAGTTACCTTCGCCCTGCCCTTTCTGGTTGGATGCCTGGTGCTTTGCATTTCCAGGGTACGTCCGCTCTTCACCCATTTGCAGGAGCGCCTTGATGCATTGAACGGCATATTGCAGGAGGACATCAGCGGAATACGCGTCATCAAGGCATGCGTCCGAGAGGCGTACGAACAGATACGCTTCGGCAAGGCAAACGGCGAACTGGTGAAGACGCAGCTGAAGATATTGCTGTCCTTCGCCATGCTGCATCCCGCCATGCACGCCATCATGCACACCGTGGCCGTGCTGATATTGTATTTCGGGTTCGGGCTATTCCACTCTGGGCGGGTGACACCTGGCGGCATCATGGCGGCGCTGACCTATACAACGCAACTGCTCAACGGCATACTCATGCTGACGATGCTGTTCCATGGCATAACGCGGGGACGGGCCTCCTGGCAGCGCATAAAGGCGCTGCTCGCCACTGAGCAAGGCATAGCGGAAGGCGAAGGCGCGGAGGCAAGCCAGCCTGGCGCACTGGTATTCAGGGATGTGTCATTCAGGTATCCTGGCATGGACAAGGATGTGCTGAGCCACATCAGCCTGTCTGTGCCGCCAGGCAAGACCACTGCCATAGTGGGGGCCACTGGCAGCGGGAAAACCACGTTGCTGAACCTCATCCTGCGCTTCTACGACGCCAACGAGGGGCAGGTGCTGCTGGAAGGCGCGGATGTGCGCGACTATACATTCCAGCAATTGCGCGGCAATGTTGCTTATGCCTTGCAGAAAAGCGAACTTTTCAACGCCTCCATACGCGACAACATCGCATTCGGCAACAGCGACCTTGCACAGGAGGAGATACAGGAGGCCGCCAGCATAGCACAGGCCAGGGACTTCATAGAAGGCATGCAAGAAGGCTATGACACAAAAGTGGCGGAGCGCGGCGCACGCCTTTCTGGCGGGCAGAAACAGCGCATCGCCCTGGCAAGGGCAATCGCAAAAGGCGGCCGCATACTGCTGCTGGACGATGCCACCAGCGCCCTGGACCTGAAGACAGAGGCGGCATTCTACGGCGCACTGTCCCAGGCTCGCCCAAACCTGACCAGGCTGATTGTGGCCCAGCGCATAGCCTCAATCAGGAATGCGGACAAAATCGTGGTGCTGCACCAGGGAAGGATTGCCGACACTGGCACACACTGCGAACTGCTGCAACGTTGCAATATATATAAGGAAATATGCCAGTCCCAGCTGGACACGGAGGAGGTCGCAAATGGCTAGGGCATGGCAGACACCGCAACGGGGCCCCATGAGGGGCGGTCCCTTTGCTCCATACAGCAAGGCGGAGGACATCAAGGGCGCGCTAAGAAAACTGTCCGCATATTTTCTAAAGGAGCGTCTGCTGCTGTTGGGCATGCTGGGCGTCGTTTTGTTCGGCACATTGTGCGGCACCATAGCGCCCATGTTCCAGAGCAACGCCATCGACATCATATCTGGCGACAGGCAAGGCGACTTCGTGCCCACGCTGCTGGCAATGCTGGTCATCTACACGTTTTACAGCGGAAGCAGGCTGTTGCAAGGCTACCTGAGCGCGCACCTTGGGCAGCGCATGGTAAGCCGCCTGCGCGAGGAGCTTTTCGGCAAACTGGTGCATTTGCCAGTAGGCTATCTAGACAGGCATTCCCACGGCGATGTCATGAGCCGCATGACCAATGACATTGAGAGCCTGTCCATGACAGTGTCCCACTCGCTGCCGAACCTGGTGAACGGCGTATTCGCGCTGCTGGGCACGCTGACCATAATGTCCATTCTCTGCTGGCAGTTGACATTGCTGAGCCTGTTTGGAATATTCCTGACACTGCCCGCCAGCAGGATGCTGGGCGCTTATGTCCGCAAGCATTCCAGGACGCAGCAGGCACTGCTGGGCGAACTCAACGGCATGATTGAGGAGCGCATTGGCGGATTCAGGACAGTCACCGCATACAACCAGCAGCAGAACACAACTGATGCATTCGCCGCACTCTCGGAAAGACTGACACACGCCAGCATCAAGAACAACGTGGTGGGCGGCATCATG
>JAFYGL010000584.1 GCA_017543165.1 Victivallales bacterium
ACGCAGCCGACTTTCTCTGGAATGCCATCCTGCCTGTAATGTGTTTTCTCGTCTCTGATTGCAATGCCATTTGCTGGCAGCATGAACGTGCGTGTCTCGAATGGCGCAAGGCTGTTGGCCTTGTCTTGTTCAATAATTCTTTCGTCAAGACTGCGCATTTGCAGATGCTTCGCTGTTTCTGTCAATTCCGCGCAACAGCCATTGCTTTCCCTTATCCTGAGCACTATGTTTTTGCCAGCTTCGGAGACCTTGAATGCAAGGAGCCTGAAATCATTGAAATCATCGCCAAGATATGCTTTCTCAGGAGGCAATTTGCCTGAATGTGGCTCAACCTTGAGTGCCAAAGGAGGATTGGCAAGTTGTTCTGCGATGCCTGGGATGTTTGCCTGCTGGTAGTTGCCATGGTATGGGACGATGGAATAGCGGAAGCGCATGTCGATATGGCTGCCGCCTGGCGTATGCATTTGAAGCCAGTCGTTTGCCACATAACTGAATATGGATGAGCCAGGCTCCTTTGCGCCGTAGTCTGTCTTATCTACGTGGATATGGTCGAACTCCACCAGGCTTGTGTCCAGTTGCACAAGGGCGATGCCCTGCTGGTCGTTTTCCACGGCAACCCATTCGCGGGCGGCGGAGTATGTGTCCGTGCCGTGGCCTGTATTGTCGATGCCGTGCCTGGCAATGCATCCGTTCAACTGCACGATTTTTCTGGCGTTTTCGATTGCAAATGGGAATGCGATGTAGATGTATCGCTTGTATCTGTCGTGGTTCACCATTGCCTTGGCGTGGTGGATTTCCGTCTCCAGGTCAATGCGATTTGCGTATGAAGGAAGCGAAATGGTCTGTATTATGTCCGCACCGAGTTCTGGAATGCTGGATTTAACAATGACCTTGAAGGCATAAGCATGCCTTTCAAGGGTAAAACTTGCGTTTATTGGCGAATGGAAACTGGCGTGGTTGTCATCGGTGTATAGCAGTTGGTTCGCCCCGTAAGTTGAATTGTCCAGAAGTTCTTTTCCGTTTTGCTTGTTGAATATTGACTCGATAGAACCATCTTTGTTGAACTTGAGGATGAAGTGGTTGCTCACAATGCAAGATGGAGATTTTGTACGGATGCTTTTCTTTTGGTCGGGAGTGAACTGAACGAGTGGCAGCAAAGACCAGCCAAATGGGGGCAGGTTGGCCATACGGTATGCCCTATCCCAGGTCATGCATTCCTTGCGTTCCTGCATGGTTGGGTTGAACACCAGCAGTGACGGTTTGTCGCATTGAACATTTGCGGCAAGCGCCTCCATTGCCTTCTGCGTTTCGGTGGCGGCGGTCTTTTCCGCCAGTTCTATCCAGGCACGGTGCTGCATCCAGGTCTCATATACGCGCCGTCCCTGATAGCCGCTGGCGCCGTAGGAGTGCTCGTCGTTGCAGAGCAGGGCATACCAGGCTCGCTGGAATGATTGCAGCGGATATGGATAGCCGCATTCCATGGCGGCGATGGTGGCGATTTTCTCAGCCGTGGGCAGTGCAGTGTCAGCGGCGAATTTCCTGGCGAGAAGTTCTGGCGTGCAAAGGGCGAGTTGATACCAGCCGCCTGTGATTTCTCCACGCAAAGTGGGAATCCGCATGTCATATTTTGCGCGCAGTTTTTGGAATGGTTTGTCAAGATTGCCTACTGTGCGGAGCCTGGGCCATGCCCATTTGCTGTTCCATTCGGCGATGCGGTTGCAAAGGTCCAGGCTGGGCTCCTGGTCGTCGCTGTAACTTGCCATGAGCCAGATGTCGTATGGATAGGCCTTTTCCAGTTTAGGCAACTGGCTTGCCATCTTCATTTCAGTGTAGGCAAGTGTGTTCTTTTCTCCAGTAAAGGAGTTTGACAGTCCGAATTCGCTGGCGCCGTGCCCGTATTGTGTGCTAGCCCATACCAGCAGTTTGCTTGATTTGTCCGCCCCTTGCCAGTAGAAGACCATTGGCAATGCGGAATCATAGCGCACATCGCAGCGTGAGCCGCTGGCGCAGGATTGTGGCGTGAAGGTGCCTGAGGCGACAGACATGTCCTTGGTATAGACC
>JAFYGL010000059.1 GCA_017543165.1 Victivallales bacterium
GAAGAGCGGGCACATCGGCAGCATGCTTTCTACAGCGGACATTTATCCCGTCCTTTACACCAGCATTCTGAATGTGGATTCCAAGGCGCCCAAGAAGGATGACAGGGACCGCTTCATCCTCAGCAAAGGGCATGGCGGCGCGGCCTTGCTGGCCTGCCTGGCGGAACTGGGCTTTTTCCCGTTGGAATGGCTTGACCGCTATTATTGCGATGACGGAAAACTGAGCGGGCATATCTCCCACCACATACCTGGCGTGGAATTCTCCACTGGCTCCATGGGGCATGGTCTGCCTGTGGCATGCGGCATGGCAATGGCCGCAAAGCAGGCTGGCAAGAAGCACAGGATATTCGTAATGAGCAGTGACGGCGACTTGAACGAGGGTTCCAGCTGGGAGGCAATCATGCTGGCGGGGCAGCACCATTGGGACAACATCATAATGATGGTGGACTACAACCGCCTCCAGGCCCTGGGCAAATCCGAGGACATCATTGATTTGGAGCCGCTGGTGCCCAAGCTGGAGATGTTCGGCTGGCGGGCAATAGAGGCCGACGGGCATGACATGGAGGCCATGGAAGCCGCGCTGAAGCAGGTTCCGCTGGAGGCGGGCAAGCCCACTGCAATCATATTCCGCACAGTCAAGGGCAAGGGCGTCAGTTTCATGGAAAACGACTACAAATGGCACTATGGCGGGTTGACCGAGGAATTGCGGGACAAGGCGATACGCGAGATTGAGGAGGCGTACGCAAAGGAGGTGGCAAAATGAGAAAGGCGTTCAACCAGGAATTGCTTAAGATTGCGGAGAAGGATTCCCGCGTTTTCATGATACTGGCAGACATCGGCTACGGCGAAATCGAGCCATTCGCCAACGCATTTCCAGACCGCTTCATAAACTGCGGCGTGGCGGAGCAGAACATGACTGGCGTCGCCTGCGGCGTGGCCATGGAAGGCAACATCGCAATCACCTACTCCATTGCCAATTTCCCAACTTTGCGCTGCCTGGAACAGGTGCGCAACGACGTGTGCTACCATAATGCCAATGTGAAGATTGTCATCATCGGCGGCGGCGTGTCATACGGAGAACTGGGCATATCCCACCACTCCACGGAGGACATTGCAATCATGCGGGCGTTGCCCAACATGGTGGTGCTGGTGCCTTCTGACATAGTGGAGGCGCGTGCCGCAACCCATGCAATGATGGCATACAATGGCCCAGTTTACTACCGCTGCGGCTACAAGGGCGAGCCTGATCTGCATGACGGCAAGGGCGTGGCGGACTTCCGCATTGGCGGTTCCTCCACCATTTGTGAAGGCAATGACGCCACCGTGTTCTTTGCTGGTCCAATTGGCATAAACGCCAAGACTGCGGTGGCGGAGCTGGCGAAGCAGGGCATCAAATGCCGTCTGGTGAGCCTGTATTCCATCAAGCCCATTGACAAGGAGGCCATCATCCGCGCAGCCAAGGAGACTGGCGGCATTGTGGTGCTGGAGGAGCACAACATCCAGGGCGGCGTTGGGAGCGCGGTTGCGGAAGTGCTCATGGACGAAGGCTGCGGCAACGTGCCGTTCAAGCGCCTGGCTTTCCAGGACGTGAATGTCACCAAGGTTGGTTCCCAGGCATGGCTGCGGGACCAGTATGGCCTTGGCGTGAATGACGTAATCAATGCAGTGAAGGAAATTGTGAAATGAGCGGAAGACTTGAAGGGAAATATGTTGTCATAACAGGCGGCGCACAGGGCATTGGCCTGGCGGGCGCGGAGAAATTCGTTTCCGAGGGGGCGCGGGTTTGGATTGCTGACATCAACGAGGAAAAGGGCAGCCAGGCTGCGAACAGGCTGGGCTGCCATTTTGTGAAATGTGACGTGTCCTCGTCGGCGGAAGTACAGGCAATGCTGAACGCTATGCCGCGTCTGGACGTGCTCTACAACAACGCGGGCATATACTGGGTGGGGCATGACGCCCGCATCACGGACATTGACGACAACGACTGGGAGCGGGTGATGGCAATCAACCTGCGGAGCGTGTTCCTCTTCTGCAAGTACGGCATCAGGAAGATGATGGAGCAGGGGACAGGCGGCGCCATCATCAACACGGCCTCCAGTGCAGGCGTCATCGGCATACCCGACTGCGACGCATACACAGCCACCAAGGGCGCAATCGTGCAGCTGACAAAGTCCCTGGCGGCGGAATACGGGCGCTACGACATACGCACCAACTGCATC
>JAFYGL010000585.1 GCA_017543165.1 Victivallales bacterium
CGCTAAACAGGCAGGGCGTGCCATCCGTCGCGCCATACAACATATTCTCCGACTGCTTTGCCGCAATGGGCGCCGCCGCAATGTACAAGGCAACTGGCGAGGAGAAATACCGCGTCGAGGCGGATTCAGCCATGCGCTCCTACATCAGGCGCATGGACAATCCAAAGGGCCGCTGGGAGAAGGGGCTTTCAGGCAAGGCGCGCCGCCTGTCCCATGGCCAGTTCATGATGTTGGCAAATCTGGCATACGAGATGCGCACATGCCTTGGCAGCAACGAATACGACGCGGCGGCGGAAGAGGCGGTGCAGGCGGTGACAGACAGGTTCTGGAACCCCGAAATGCGCATCCTCTTCGAGAATATCAATCCAGAAAGCGAGCCATTTGATCTGGCCTCCTGCGAGGGCCGCATGGTGAATCCAGGCCACGGCCTGGAATCCATGTGGTTCATGCTCCAGCACGCGGAGCAGACTGGCAACCAGGCGCTCATCGCAAAGGCGGCGGACATCATCAAGGGCATTTTCGATTTCGGCACAGACAAGGAATACGGTGGCATCTTCTACTTCATGGACGCATTGCACAAGCCCCACCTGGAATTGCAGTGGGACATGAAACTGTGGTGGCCCCATTGCGAGGCGCTGATCTCATGCATATTCGCATACAGGCTCACAAAAGACCAGTGGTTCCTGGACAAATTCAATGAAATCGACCAGTGGACATGGAGCCATTTCAAGGACGACAAGTATCCAGAATGGTACGGCTACCTCAACCGCAGAGGCGAACCAACCCACACCTTGAAGGGCGGCAAATGGAAGACCTTCTTCCACCTGCCAAGATGCCTCTTCACTGTAGCAGACCAAATCAGCAAATTGTGATAAGTGGACAGTGATAAGTGGACAGTGGACAGAGATAAGTGACAGCAGTCCACAGTCCACAGACCACAGTCCACAGACCACAGTCCACAGACCACAGACCACAGACCACAGTCCACTAAACCTAGGAGGCACACATGAAAAATATGTTTTTGCTGTTTGCGGCCATGGCTCTAGTCTGCCTTGCGGAAAGGCCCACGCTTAAGGAAATGCGTGATTTGTGGGCGCGGAGGACGCAGGGCACGAATCTGGCATTGGGAAAGAAATGCCAGCTGGTGCCCGACACTGACTATCGCCTCACAAAAAGCGAATCGGATCCATTTGACCTGACCGACGGCAAATTCGCAAGCAAGGGCGAGGAGCGCCTGTGGTTCTACAAAGGCGCGGTAGGCTGGTATGAGGGGCTGGGGCACTCATTCATTAAGATTGACCTGGAGAACATCGAGCCCGTGGAGAAAGTCGTGATACGCCTGCTTGGCGGCTCCACTGGCAATTTCAAGTTTCCGCAGAGGATGGCCGTGCATGTCTCCAAGGATGGCAAGTTCTACCACGAGGCAAGTTCCATGCAGAAACTGGCGCCCTGCGAAAGCGGCCAGTGCGACTGGAAACGCTACTACTATATTGATGAAACAGAGTTGAATTGGGGCAAGGCATGGACATATCCCTTCGAACTGGCAGTCAATGCGGAGGCGCGTTACATCATAGTTGAAATCAAGGCGGAGACTGCCTCCATTTTCAGCGATGAAATGGCAGTCATCAAGGCGGAAGTGCAAGGCGCGGGTTTCAACGAGGCGTACAAGGCACCCGCCCAGGAGATACCTATGGAGGGCCTGCTCATACGCACGCGCCTGCCCGAACTGGCAATAATGGCTGGCCTGCCCGCGCCACAGAAACTGCTGGTCAGGGACCTGAGGTCAGCCGAAGCGAAGAAGACGGATTTTGGCAAGCTGGTGATGGAGTTCCCCAAAGGCGTCAAAATCATCGATGACAAGGCCTTCACTTCCGAGGAGACGGCGAATGGCCTCAAGTACGAATATGACTTGAAGAAGAGCAAGGGCAAGACGCCAGTATTCCATTTGGCTGCCGATGAGAAAGCCGCTGGAAAGGCAAGCATCTATGCAGTCACGTCGGAGGGGCCGCAGTTCAAGTGCGTTGTACCAGTCAAGGTGGTCAAGCCGCCTGTGGTGGGGCAGTTCAAGCGCCTGCATGTGAGCCTTTCCTGGATGAGTGAGAGCATAGGCCGCAGCTGGCCTGATTTCTGGAACAACTGGCGCCGTCTTGGCTTCAATGTAGTGAGTTCCTTCCCGCGCTGGTGGTGGAATGCCGCGAGCATCAAGAGCGGGCAGGAATACGTGGAGGCCGCCCACAAGGAAGGCTTCAAGGTCATTATGAATGATTCCAGCCTGCATGTCATGACCAACAACAAAAAGCCAGGCCATGAGATGTTCTGCACAATACCAGGCAACAACACCCACAGGTGGCTTTGCCCCTCATACAAAGGCGAATTCTACCAGAAGGAACTGGAAAGGGTGCGCCGCTGCACACGGGACGGCAAGCCAGACTATGTGTTCTACGACATTGAGATATGGCATCAGGCCAAGGCATCCTCCAGCAAATGCACACGCTGCCAGGAGGCAATCAAGGCATCAGGCAGGACACAGGAAGAATTCCTGTTTGAACGCGGCAAGGAGATAATGGCGGATTTGAAGGAGGCGATAAGGCTGGGTGCGCAGGATGCGGGCATTCCAATGCCAGTGATAGGCTCCTACGGCAGGCAGCCAGCCTCGCCTAAATACGGCATCGAAATGTGGAATGACACTTATCCCTCGTCGCTGGACATGGCTCAGCCCAGCCTGTATGTATGCGGCCGTTCACAGGACATACATGACTGCATACTCAAGAACCACAAACTTCTCGGCAACAAGAAACTCATCCCATGGCTCACCGCAGGCACATACGGCGAATTCGATTCATACAAGATAGAGCAGATGGTGCTGGAGGCGCTGCTTAACGGCGCTGGCGGCATAACCTATTTCCAGGCCTCGGATTTCTTCGACACGCCCATGGACTTCTACTACCACGCAAAGGCCCTGGCTGAAATACAGCCATACGAGGATTTGGTGATGGACGGCGTGGTCACGGAAGTCAAAGGAAGCAATGCGAACATGACCTACTCCATGCTGGTGAAGGGCAGGGAGGCGCTGCTTCTGGTGGGCAACTACAAGGCCGCGGCGCCAGACGTCACAGTGACATTGCCATTCAAGCCAAAGAAGGTGCTTGATCTGCGTGACAATGCCGTAAAGGCAAAGGCCAAGGGCAATTCCCTTTCATTTACCGTGCCAAAGGATGACATCAGGCTTTTCCATATCAAATAAACCAACAGGAGAACTGACACTATGAAGAAGTTATGTTTTGTGCTGGGGGCGCTGGGATGCCTCTCGCTTTTTGCGGCGGATGTGCTAATAAAGGCAGAGGACACCTCACGCAAGTGGACGACTGACAACGCGATTTTTGAATTCATGCCAGCTGCGCTTCGCGTGCGCATACAGACCGAGAATGGCACAAGCGGGACATACAGCACCGATGTCAAGAACGAGGGCAAGCGCTATATGCAGGTGCAGATGGGCAGTTACGAATACGCCATCGTAAATCCAGTATGCAGCATCAACGGTAAGCCGCTGTCCAATCTGTATACGGGCTACAATACCGTGCTTCTGCCTCCTGAAGGCAAGGCGGGCTTCAACTTCTGCGTCACTGCGCATAAGGAAGCCAAAGGCAAGACAGGTCCTTGGTTTGACCTTAAGTCCATACGCTTCACGGACGCGCCAAAGTACGCACCCGTGGTGGAACTTGCCAAAGGCGAAAAGGTCGCCAAGCTCGGAAGCACGCTGAAGATACGCATGGAGACAGAGGCTCAAGTGGCGGGAGGCAGCATATTTGTCCGCTTCTTTGTGGGGCCATCCTTCATAGACTACCGTTTTTCCAAGGACATTTCGGTTCAGCTAAAGCAAGTCAAGGGCAATACCTTCGAGGGCAGCGTCACCATAGACAATGACGCGCTGGCCTTCTCCAGCCAGGAAAACCCGTCTTGCTTCATAGGTGTTGAAGCATACGAGCACGGCAAAAGCTGCTACTACAGGCTGCCCTTCCCCGTGGAGGTCAAGACCGCCAACAAAGTGGATTTGTCCCAGGAGCCACTTAGTGCATTGCATGTGCGGGACGCACGCAAAATGTGGGCGATTGCAACAAAAGGCGAAAATCTCGCCAAAGGCCTCAAATGCGATTTGCTGCCTGCACCTGATTATTATCTGACAACTGACGAGAAGGACGCATTGGACCTGACTGACGGCAAACTCACAAACCGAATTGACGACAAGCTCTGGTGGGACAAGGACTGCATCGGCTGGTACATGGGCGGCGGGCGCTCCTTCATCAAGCTGGACCTGGGAAAAGAACAGCCCCTGAAAAAGGCTGTCATTCGCATTATGGGCGGCACGGTGGACAATTTCCAGTTCCCCGCGACACTCACCGCGCATGTCTCCAAGGACGGCAAACTCTATTATACCACGTTTTCAATGAAGAGGCTGGCCCCTGCGGAAAGCGACCAGTGTGACTGGAAGCGCTACTACTATCTTGATGAGCAGCGCAAAATGCCCGACACCAGAGTCCATGCCTTTGAATTGGACTTGAATGCGGATGCGCGCTATGTCATTCTGGACATTGAAGGCAGCACGGGCGCCATTTTCTCCGATGAACTGGCGATAATCAAGGCCGAAAGCAAGTCCGAGGACTTCAACAGCGCCTACAAGGAAACTGGCAAGGAAATACCGCTGGAGGGCCTGATTATCCGTCCGCGCCTGCCAGAAATCGCCGTGATGGCTGGCTTGCCTGCGCCTCAGGCGATGAAGATTACCGACATGCGTCCCAGCAAGGGCAAGAATTCGGCGCCTGCGGAGATGGTTCTGGAACTGCCCAGGGGCGTGACCATAATCAATGACGAAAAATATGCCAAGGAGCCATTGCCAGATGGCGGCATGCGCTACACTCTCAAACTGGAAAACAATCTGAAGGCGGGCAGTACCGTGAATTCACCAGTGTTTTACCTGGCGGCGGACAAGGGCGCCAAGGGCAATGTCAGCATCTATGGCATTTCGGAGGGCGTGCCGCAATTCAAGTCCACCGTGCCATTGAAGATTGTGGAGCCTCCAGTAATCGAGCCATTCAAGAGAATGCACATCAGCCTGTCCTGGATGAGCGAAGGCAGTGGCATGGCATGGCCTGACTTCTTCAACAACTGGCGTCGCCTGGGCTTCAATGTGGTCTCCACATTCCCCCGCTGGTGGGTGAAAGGCGGGCCCAAATTGGAAAAGGTGAAGAAATTTGTGGATGACGCCCACAAGGCTGGCTACAAGACAATTATGAATGATTCCTGCTTCCACATGATGGTGAAGGGCAAGAAGGCGGGCCACGAAATGTACTGCCAGATACCAGGCACCCCGAACACCTGGCTTTGCCCAACCTACAGAGGCGAATTCTACCAGAAGGAGATGGAGCGCATCTCGAACTGCGTGAAGAAGGGCAAGCCAGACTATGTGTTCTACGACATTGAGATCTGGGGCAATGCCCACAAGTCCGCGCCAATGTGCGAGAGATGCCGCCCGCTGCTGGAGAAATCAGGCAAGTCATTGAATGAGTTCCTCTATGACATGGGTACCGAGACCATGCGGGATGTGAAGGAGGCTGTCAGGAAAGGCGCCGAGGCGGCTGGCATACCAATGCCAGTGGTGGCCTCCTACGGCAGGCAGCCCGCCACCCAGAAATATTTCATTGAAAAATGGGATTACATTTATCCAAAATATTTCGACATGGCGCAGCCCAGCCTTTATGTGTGCGGTCGCGCCCAGGATGTGCATGACTGCATACGCAGGAACCACCTCATTCTCGGCAACAGGAAAATCCTGCCCTGGCTCACCGCTGGCACCTACGGCGAATTTGATTCATACAAAATCGAGCAGATGGTGCTGGAGGCAATCATGAACGGCTCAATGGGCGTGACATATTTCCAAATCGCTAACTTCCTGGATTCCCCACTGGACTTCTACTACCATGCCAAGGCGCTCGCCGAAATCAGGCCATACGAGGACTTGATTATGGATTCAAAGTTGCTTACCACGGAAGGCAGCAACAAAAACATGACATACACTCTGCTGCAAAAGGGCAACGAGGCAATGCTGCTGGTAGGCAACTACAAGGGCTCCAATCCAGAAACCAGCATTGAACTGCCTTTTAAGCCAAAGCAGGTTCTAGATTTGCGGGACGGCGCCAAGCTCAAGGCAAAAGGCAAAGTCCTTTCATTTAAAGTGCCGAAAAACGATATCAGACTTTTCTATATCAAGTAGCAGATAATGTGCCACAGATTGCCCTGGCGGGAACAGCCCGCTGGCATAATGCGGTTGTGGGCGCCGCCTCGGCGCCCACATAAAAAAGAAGGAGACAAATATGATAAAAATGTTTTTGCTGTTTACCGCGGCCTCTTTGCTTTGCCTTGCGGAACGACCGACCACAAAGGAAATGCATGACCTTTGGGCGCAGAGGAGCAAGGGCACAAACCTGGCTTTGGGCAAGAAATGCCAGCTGGTACCAGAC
>JAFYGL010000586.1 GCA_017543165.1 Victivallales bacterium
GCCAGCCGTAGCCTGCGACGCCGATTGCGCCAACATGGTCGATGTTCTCCACGCCCAGATGCACCGCGCCTGGCCCGATGGATTCGCTGAGGCCATAGTTGGTGTCGTACTGGTGATTCGGGAATACCGCCTTCCAGCGCTTTATGAGGCTGGGCGGCACTGGCTGCGCACCTATGTGCATCAGCCTCCACTGCTCCAGATGATATTCGGAGAGATTGATTTCGCCGCGCTCGATGGCATCCAGTATGTCCTGCGCCCATGGAACCAGCAGCCACACTATTGTGCAATGCTCCTCCGATACTGTGCGGATTATCCATTCGGGCTTGATGCCCTTCAGCAACACTGCCTTGCCGCCAACCAGGAAACTGCCAAACCAGTGCATTTTAGCGCCTGTATGGTACAGTGGCGGAATGCAGAGGAATGTGTCCTCACGGGTCTGCCCGTGGTGGTTCTGCTCCACGCGGCATGAATGCATCAGGCTCAAGTGCCTGTGTACAATCGCCTTGGGGAAGCCAGTCGTGCCAGACGAGAAGTAGATTGCCGCGTCGTCATCGTCAGTCAGCGGAATGTTGGGTTCCGTATCGGGAAAATCAGGGACCAGCCCAGCGTAGGCCTCTGCAAATGTGGGGCAGTCCTCGCCAACATACATCATGGTCTTCACTTTGGGCAGTTTATCGCAGATTGCCTCCATCCTTCCCACGAATTCAGGGCCGAACAGCAGAACCTCTACATCCGCCAGCTCCAGGCAGTATTTGATTTCGTCCGAAGTGTATCTGAAGTTAAGCGGCACGGCCATTGCGCCGCTCTTGAGTATGCCGAAGTATATCGGCAGCCATTCCAGGCAGTTCATCAGCAATATGCCTATTTTCGTGCCTTTCTTGATGCCGCGGGCAAGCAGCAGGTTTGCAAGCCTGTTGGACTTGCGGTTGAACTCGTCCCAGGTGATTTCGGAACGGAATGTGTCTATTGGACTGGCTTCGATAAGGGCGTATTCCTTCCAGGTCGTATGCCTTTTCTCCAGTTCCTGTGGATTTATCTCAACCAGAGCCACATCATTGCCGTAGAGTGCGGCATTTTGCTTCAAGATTTCTGTAATTGGCATTTTTGTCTTCTTTTGTACTAGTTGAAACTACTAATTAGGCATTGCATACATTCCAGTGGAACTGCATAAGCGGGGTCACATTGTCCAGTCCATGTGGATGGTGCGCCCATGCGCGCCTGTGGAACACATACACATTGCCTGGCTGTACGTTCTTCAATGTGCATGCCATGTCCTTGTCCTGCAGTTCTGTGACGGGGATGCCCAGTTTCTTGAATTCGGCCTCCAGCAAGTCGAAGTTCAAAGGTGGCAGCACCACATTGTCCGCGCCGCCGATGATGGCGAACACTGGTATCTTGGCATCAGCAATGGCCTTGACGTTGTTCAATGGATTCAGTTTGCTTGCCTTGACCTGCTCCACGGTCATGCCCCACTGCTCGCAGATTTGCCCTACGCGGTCCGCCGCCGATGGTTCTGGATCAGCCGCGTTGCAGACTGGCGCGTCCAGGTATATTGAGCGTACCTTCTCTGGATATGTTTCGGCATAGCGCAGGGAGTAGAAACCGCCCCAACTCAAGCCGATGAGACTGACCTTGCTGGCAAGCCCCAGGCCAACGGCTATGTCCTGGAACTTGGACATGATTTCCATTCCTTTCGGGCTGCCGTGGAAGCGATGCACATCGACATGCCCATGATAGAAGCCATGCTCAAGATATGCCACCGTGCCGACTCTTGGCACAAATGCCTCCGCCCACTGTGTGCACCAGGTCCAGCGTCCGTCCTGCGCAGGAAACTCTGGCTCCACAATCCATGCCTCGCAGCCTTCAATTGTGAAATGATGGCGCTTGAAGCCATACCAGACATCCACACTCCAATCCTCTGGAAACACAATCTTCGTCATTGTCCTGATTCTCCGTTGTTTGTTGTTGTATTTGATATTTGGGTAAGTTTTTATGTGGGCTCCGTTCTTATGTGGGCGCCGCCTCGGCGCCCACATCTTAGTTGTAGCGAAGGTCCAGTTCGGGTGTCAGGGGCAGTTCCTGGCGTTTCAGCCAGACAAAGTCCTCTGGCTCCGCTGGAATCAAGTCCTTGCGCTGCGGGAAGTAGTCCTTGTACGCCTGCTTGAATTTGAGGGAGTTGCGGGCGATGTTGCTAGCGTATTCCGCCTGCCCCACGGAGGCGGTTGTCATTCCCTCGAAGTGGTAGATTTCCACATCTGGCGTGTAGCATACCCTCATGCCTGCGAAACGCGCCCTCATGCACAGGTCCAGGTCTTCATACTGCACTGGGTGGTACAACTCGTCCAGCATGCCAATGGAGGTGCGCAAATCAGTCCTCATGAGCCAGCATGCGCTGATGAGCGCCTCCCTTTCGCCGTAGGAGGCGAAGCGTTGATTGTCCCTGGGCGTTCCGCGTCCCAGGAATGAAACCCGTCCCGCCCTGTTGAAGGAGACACCTGCGCTCTGTATGCAGTGCGGTTTGAATGGGTAGATTATCTTTGGCCCCAGTATTGCCAGTTTGTCATCTTGCTGGAAGCATGATTTCATGCGTGCAAGCCAGTCTGCCGTGCAAACCGCCGCGTCATTGTCCATGAACACGGTGTATTTTGACTGCACCTTCTCCCATGCCTGGTTTCTTGCCAATGAACAGCCCACATTCTCGCTGTTGCGCCAGGTGGTGAAGGCAATGCCAGCCTCACGCAGCCTGGGTGCGAAGTCCTGTATCAGTTGTGGTGTGGCGTCGCTGGAGCAGTTGTCCACCAGGAACATTTCATCTGGCAGAGTCTTTGCGCCCAGAATGCTCTCCAATGCGTGCTTCGTGAAGTCCACGCCGTTGTGGGCAAGCATTACGATGGCTGTGTCCGTGTTCATTTCTTTTGCAGGTCCTTTGTGAAACGGCAGGCTGGATAGCCAGAGCAACCCAGGAAAACGGAGTTCTGGCCGCTGCGCCGCATGTATCTGCGAACGAGAGGCTTGCCGCACTTAGGGCACACACCGTAGTCCTCATGCACCTCGCCCACATCCTCAAGCACAGCCTCCAGCCCTTCCACGCTGCTCTTGTAGTTCGCCATGACACGGCGAAGCGCCGCCAACTGCTTGTCCGACAATGTGCCTTTCTGCTGGAATTGACTTCTCAGTGAATCCACGAATTCATGGTCGTCGAAAACACGCTTTCCCTTGGTGGAGGGTTCTCTCCAGTTTGTGATTTTCTCCGCCATTGCCAGCAATTGGCCTGCCTGGTTTGCCATTGCGTTTTTCTCTTCGGAGGCCGCAGCCTGTTGCTCTGGCGTATCGTTGGGTGTTTCGATCTGCACATTGTAGCCCAATGCCGCGGCAAGTTGTGGCAAGTTGGGTATTTTTCCCGCATAGCGTTCCGCCACTTTGATTAGCGCGGCCAGCTGCGCATCAGTCAAAGGCTTTCCAGAAGCAACACGCGCATCCAGCGAGGTGAAGAACCTGGCATCGCTGAATATACGCCCTCCACGAGTGACAGGTGCATTGAATTCAAGGCCACGCATCGCGTCAAGCAGGTCGTTCAAGGCGGTGTTCACCTTCTGCTTCTCCTCGTTTGCTGCATTCTGCTTCAACTCCTCGATTATCCTGTTGATTTCCTCCTCAAGGCCATTCTGCTTTGCAACGGCAAGTATTTCAGGATTTGTCCTGGCATACTTGGCGGACATCCTCAGCAACGCACTCCACTGTCTCTCCGAAAGGGGCTTGCCGTTTTTGATGTTTTCCTGTATGCTCTGTATGAATCTTGCATCGTCGATTCTCCAGCGTCCCGCGCCGCTGGGCGGGTCGAACTTGAATCCAGGCTTGAAGCAAGCGGCAAGATTACGCACAGGGTCGCCTGCCTCTCCAGCGGTGTCAACGGACTTCATGCCTGTCCATGTCTGGAACTTCTCATAGAAATCCTTCAGCATCTGCACCCAGTTCTGCTTTCCTTCCTCCACGTTGTCAAGCTTCCCTTCCATGTCGGCGGTAAAGCCAATGTCAACAAGGCTAGGCATCTGCTGTACCAGATAGTCGCAGGTGCGGAAGCCCAAATCTGTAGGGGCAAGGCCGTTCTTGTCCTTTGAGACATAGTCTCTTTCCTGGATTGTGTTGACGGTGGTGGCGTAAGTGGACGGGCGCCCCACGCCGTTCTGCTCCAGCGCCTTGACCAGGGAGGCCTCGGTATATCTTGGCGGGGGCTGGGTGAAGCATTGCTCCTTGAGCAGTTGCAGCAATGTGCAAAGCTGCCCGACTGGCAGGTTCGGAAGTGTCTTCAACTGCTCGTCTGGGTCGTCTTCTTCGCCTACGTCCTTGATGTTATAGACCTGTAGATAACCTGGGAACAGCGTTTCGCGAGCCGCAGCACGGAACAGGCAAGCCACGCCAGTGGCATTTGCTGCGTTCTTGTCGCTGACCAGGCCGCTGGCGCTGGTGGTCAGCAACTGGCCGCCTGTGCTCTCCACCTCAATGACATGGTCCATCTGCCTGGCAGGCGCCATCTGGCTTGCAATGAAGCGGTTCCATATCAGACGGTAGATCTTGAGCTGCTGGGGCGTCAGATACTGCGCGATGGCGTCAGGCGCATATTGCATGGAAGTGGGGCGTATCGCCTCGTGTGCCTCCTGGGCAGATTTCCTGGAACGGTATATGTTTGGCTTCTCTGGCACGAAATCCCGCCCATAGTTGGCGGCAATGTAGGCCCTGGCCTCGTCCTGGGCCTCCTTGGCTATATTGACTGAATCAGTTCTCATATAGGTGATGAGGCCGACCTGTCCCGCCGCGCCCAGGTTGATTCCTTCGTATAGTTCCTGTGCAATTTTCATGGTCTGCGAGGCACTGAAACGCATTGAACTGCCCGCCGCCTGCTGAAGCGTGCTGGTTATGAACGGCGGCGGCGCATTCCTCTTGCGCGGATTGTTGCTTACGGAACTGATTTTGTGGACGACACCATTGCTTTGCAGGGCGGAGGCCAGCCGTTCTGCATCAGGACCGCTGCCCACAAGAACCTTGTTGCCGTTTACGCGCGACAGGCGTGCCTTGAGTGTCGTGTTTGCGCCAACGCCGAATATGGCATCCATGTTCCAGTATTCGGTGGGCTTGAAATTCTGTATTTCACGTTCCCTTTCCACAACTAGGCGCAGGGCGACGGTCTGGACACGGCCAGCGCTGGTGCCTTTCTGGATATTGCGCCACAGCATGGGGCTGACCTGGTAGCCCACTATCCTGTCCAGCACACGCCGTGCCTGCTGAGCATCCACCATGTTCATGTCAATGGTGCCTGGATTGGCAAAGGAACGCTGTATTGCGCTCTGTGTGATTTCGTGGAATGTAATGCGGTGGAACGCAGCCCTGCCGCCTTTGAGCACTTCCTGCAAGTGCCAGGCAATGGCCTCTCCTTCGCGGTCAGGGTCGGTTGCAAGATAGATGTCGTTGGCGGAGGCCGCCTCTTGCTTCAACTGGCGTATTATGCGCTTGCCGTTGGCAGTCATCTCATAATCTGGGTGGAAGTCGTTGGCGATGTCCACGCCCAATGCCCTTTCAGGCAGGTCGCGCACATGTCCCTGGGAGGCCATCACAGTGATGCCTTGTCCAAGAAAACGCCCTATGGTACGCGCTTTCGTCGGGGATTCGACGATAACCAGTGAATTGCTCATATCGCTCCTTCTATCTTAAAATTGTGAATGTCTTCAAATTGCCACATTGACGGGAGTCGCATTGAGAAGGCGGGTGATCACCTCTGGCTCCATCTCAAGGCAAAAGCCCCTGTAGCCGCCGTTGATGTAGATTTTGTCCAGTTCAAGAATGGAGGCTTCCACATATACAGGCATTTGCCTGCGGGTGGCGAATGGCGATGTGCCGCCTACGTGGTAGCCGCTGTTTTTGTCCGCTTGTTCTGGTGTGCATGGGGACACGCTTTTCACCTTGAGGAAACGCGCCATTTCCTTTGTGGACACCGAGTTGTCCCCATGCATCAGTATCACAAAGGGCTTCTTCGCATCTGTCTCCATGATGAGCGTCTTGATGACCTTGTGCTCGTCAACGCCAAGCACATTGGCAATCTGGGATGTGCCGCCATGCTCCTCCCATACGTACAAATGCTCGATGTAGTTCACTTTAGCGGCCTTGAGCATCCGTATCGCAGGAGTCATTGGACTTCCATGTTTCAAATCCTGTACTGGCATGTTTGTTTTCCTTGTTTTTTATGCGGGCGCCGAGGCGGCGCCCGCTCAGGTTGCCCTGGCGGGAACAGCGTTTCTGGCGGGAGTTCGCTTTATGCGGGCGGTGCCCGCATAAATCATTTGAAGTAGGCTACGCCTGCCTTGAAGATGCCCTGCTGCGGGTTGCCTGGTATGTTGCGGTTGATGTAGCTGTCTTCCGCGCGTTCCGAGTGCCCCATCTTGCCCAGCACGCGCCCGTCGGCCGATGTGATGCCTTCGATTGCGGCCATGGAGCCATTGGGGTTCCAAGGCATTGTGCTGGCTGGCTTACCTTCCAGGTCAGCATACTGGAAAGCAACCTGCCCGTTCTCGAAGAGTGCGCGGATTGTGTCTGGCGTTGCAACGAAACGTCCTTCTCCATGCGAGATTGGCATGGTGTGGATGTCGCCAGGCTTGCAGTTCGCCAGCCAGGGGGACATGTTCGAGGCGACCACGGTGTTGACCACTGTCGCCGCATGCCTGCCGATGGTGTTGAAAGTCAAGGTTGGATCATCCTTTGCCAGGACAGGGCGTATTTCGCCGTACGGCACCAGTCCTAGCTTGATGAGTGCCTGGAAGCCATTGCAGATGCCCAGCATGAGGCCGTCCCTTTCCTTCAGCAGCGAGTTGATTGCCGCCGCGACACGGGGATTCCTGAATGTGGTGGCGATGAATTTGCCTGAACCATCGGGTTCGTCGCCGCCAGAGAAGCCGCCTGGGAATGCCACAATCTGCGCATTCTGCACCGCCTTGGCGATGGCGGCGACGCTCTCCTCGATGTCCGCTGCGGATTTGTTGCGTATCACCAGGCTCTCCACAATTGCGCCTGCACGCTCGAATGCCCGCTGCGTGTCATATTCGCAGTTCGTGCCAGGAAACACGGGGATGAACACTCGTGGCTGCGCAACTTTTGTGCCGCCATGAATCTTGGTGCCTGCGGTATATGGTTTCCACAAAGCATTGATTTCAGGCAACTGCACCTTTGTTGGGAACACTTTTTCCAAAGGTTCTGTCCAGGCGGCCAGTGCCTTTTCCAGTGAAATTGTCGTGGCTCCAACAGCGATTTCAGGCTTGTCCGTGACTGTGCCCAGCAACTTCGCGTTCAGGCCGTCCATGACTTCAGGGGCTTTGACTTCGACGATGATTGCGCCGAAGTCGGGGGAGAATAACGCCTCCTTGCTCCAGTTGTCCTCTATCTTCACGCCCAGCATGTTGCCGAATGCCATCTTGCTTAACGCCGCAGCTATGCCGCCATGGCCGATTGTCGCCGCTGCACTGACCGCGCCAGTCTGTGTCAGGTGGTACAGATTGATGAAGTTGTCTCTTAGTTTTTGGAAGTCAGGCATTTCCGCCTCATCCCTGGGCGATGTGAGCACAAATAACTTGTGCCCTGCGGATTTGAGTTCTGGTGTGTTGATTTTACCTGCATTGCGCACATCCACGGCGAAGGACACCAGGGTAGGGGGCACAGATATGTTTTCAAAGGTGCCTGACATGGAATCCTTGCCGCCGATTGCCGCTGTGCCGAATTCCAACTGCGCCTTCAAGCCGCCCAGCAATGCGGCGAATGGCTTGCCCCAGCGATGGGGCTCAGCATTCAGTCTTTCAAAGAACTCCTGGAAGCTGAGGCGGCAGTCTGCTGCCTTGCCGCCAGCCGCGGCGATTTTCGCCAGTGATTCCACCACGGCGTAAAGTGCGCCGTGGTACGGGCTCCACTCGCAGAGATATGGGTCGTAGCCGTGGCTCATGATTGTTGCCGTGTCTGTCTGCCCTGCAACTGGCAGTTTTGCCACCATTGCCTCGTTGGGGCACATGCGCGTCTTGCCGCCGTATGGGCTGATTACCGTGGAGGCTCCGATGCTGCCGTCAAAACGCTCCACCAGGCCCTTCTGCGAGCAGACATTCAAATCCTGTAGGTTGTTCAGCCATGCCTCCTCCAGTGTACTGCCATTGGGCTGCGCCTTGAAGAAGTCCTTTGCTACATCAGGCGCCTCAACAAATGCCTCCGAATGCTGGGTGACGCCGTTGGTGTCTAGGAAACTGCGTGCAATGTCCACAATTGTCTTGCCACGCCAGTTCATTGTCAGCCTGCCTGATGAGCAGACCGTCGCCACCCGTGTCGCCTCCAGGTTCTCTTCTTTTGAGAGCTGGATTGCCTTGTCCACGTCTTCAGGCGAGATCACGCATGCCATGCGTTCCTGTGATTCGGAGATTGCCAGTTCGGTGCCGTCCAGTCCGTCATATTTCTTTGGCACCTTGTCCAGTTCAATCATAAGTCCTGGCGCCAATTCGCCGATTGCCACGCAGACGCCGCCTGCGCCGAAGTCGTTGCAGCGCTTTACCAACTTGGAGAATGCGGGATTTCTGAAGAGGCGCTGTATGTTGCGTTCCGTGAGTGGATTGCCTTTCTGTACTTCCGCGCCGCATGTCAGCAGTGACGAGCCAGTGTGCGCCTTTGACGAGCCAGTCGCGCCTCCGCAGCCGTCACGCCCGGTCCTGCCGCCAATCAGCAGGATGATATCGCCTTCCTGTGGCACTCCACGCACCACGTTTTCCTTTGGCGCCGCTGCGATGACTGCGCCCAGTTCCAGGCGCTTTGCCACAAAGCCAGGATGGTATATCTCCTGGACCTTGCCCGCCGCCAGTCCAATCTGGTTTCCGTATGAGGAATAGCCGGCCGCCGCGGTGCGGGTGATCTTGCGCTGAGGCAGTTTGCCTGGCAGTGTCTGGTCAATTGGTGTGCGCGGGTCGCCCGCGCCTGTGATGCGCATTGCCTGGTAAACATATGACCTGCCTGACAATGGGTCGCGTATGCAGCCGCCGAGGCAGGTGGCCGCGCCGCCGAATGGCTCGATTTCCGTGGGGTGGTTGTGGGTTTCGTTCTTGAACATCACCAGCCAGCGCTCCTTCTTGCCATCGACAGTCGCCTCGATTTCAATGGAGCATGCATTGATTTCGTCGGACGCGTCCAAGTTTGCCAGTTTGCCCTGGCGCTTCAGTTCCCTGGCGCCGATTGTGGCTATGTCCATAAGGCACAGCGGTTTCTCGCCGCGGCCCAGTTCCTGCCTCAGTTCCTTGTATTCCTGGAAGGACTTCAGTATGGGCTTGGTGTATGGTGAAAGTTCGATTTCAGTGGAATCAATGCAAGTGTGGAATGTGGTGTGGCGGCAGTGGTCAGACCAATATGTGTCAATCACACGTATTTCAGTGAAACTGGGCTCGCGCTTTTCCACATCCCTGAAATATTCCTGGCAAAACGCCAGGTCCTCTGCGCTCATGGCAAGGCCGAATTGCTTTGTCATTTCCTTGATGCCTGCCTTGTCCAGCTTGCAGAATCCGTCCAGTATCTTGACGTCTGGCGGCGTGTCCGCCTGCATTACCAAGGTGTCTGGCTTGCCCATGTCCGCCTCGCGGCTTTCCACTGGGTTGATGAGGTAGGACTTTATGCGGGACAACTCGTCCTTGGACAATGTGCCCTTGAGACCATAGACCGTGGCGCTTCTCACCAGAGGGCGTTCTTTTTGCGTGAGGAGCTGCACGCATTGCGCGGCGGAATCCGCCCTCTGGTCATACTGGCCTGGAAGATATTCCACTGCAAAGTAGTTGTATTCGTCCTGCGGAAGGCTGTCCTCGAAAATCCTGTCACAGTTAGGCTCCGAGAGGATGCTGTCTCTGGCCGCCTGGTATTCACTGTCGTCAAGGCCTGATATGTCATAGCGCTTCAATACGCGCATGTCCTCAAGTCCCTTCACCGCCAGGTTTTCCCTGATGTCGGAAAGCAATTGCACGGCCTCCACATTGAAACCAGCGCGTTTTTCCACGAAAACCCTTCTTACTAAATCACTCATCGTTCCTCTCCAGAAAGATTATTTATGTCCTCAAAGTCCTTGTATTTGCAAATAACGCAGAAATGCTAATTTTATTTAGTCTTTTTTGCGAAATTCCACGGGGTGGCGGGGCGGCTGAAGCCGCCCCCTCCGATAAGGCGGCTGAAGTCGCCCCCTCCGATAAAATTATCTCTGTCTGTTTTGCCTGGGAAGGCTGACGCTATGGGGCAGCATCTTTTCCGCACGTTCAGCCACGTTCTTCAAGTGGGCCGCGACACGTTCCAGGTTGGACAGTATCTCCACGAAGGCGACGCCTCTCTCCACTGTGCAGGCCTGCATCAGCAGGCGGTCCTCGTGGCTGTCCTCGCAGCGCGCCGTCATTTTCTTGACGGTGTCGCTCATTTCCATTGCCCGCCTGATGCTGTCCATGTCATTGTGGCGCAATCCATTGAGCAGTTCCATCTGCATGGTGTCCAGTTCATCTCTGATAAGACGGAGTTCATTAACTGCCTCCTCGGAGAAGGACATGCCTCTGTCGTCGTCCTTGGGCAGCAGCTGGAATATGTTCAATGCGCGGTCGCCGATACGTTCCACGTCGTTGACGCAATGCATGAAGACTGGGATTGCCGATGCCTGGTCGTCCGTCAGGTGCTTTTTGGTGAGGCTTACAAGGTAGTCGATAATGGAGTGCTGCGTCGCATCGATTCTGGCTTCCAGGTCGTTCACGTCATTTGCAGTGGGCTTTTCCTCGTTGATGGTTGCGTTGAGGCAGGTCTTGGTCTGCCTCATTGCGCCTTCAATCATCTTGGTCAAGGCGGAGAACACATGCGTCAACGCGGCGGATGGGGTGTTCAGCAGGCGACGTTCCAGTTTGCACAGCGTCTTAACGCCGCCATCGTCGTCTTCCCTGTCAGGCACCAGTAGCTTGGACAGCCATTCCAGCAACGGTATGCAGGGCAGGAACAATGCAACG
Source organism: Victivallales bacterium (assembly GCA_017543165.1). The sequence continues at coordinate 11,031 of JAFYGL010000586.1, forward strand.
CTTATCACGTTGAACAATGTGTGAAGCGACGCCAGGTGGCGCCCAAGATTTTCTGGTATGGGGGCGAACACGTCGCCGCTGGTTATCACATCCACCAGCCTCATGAAGCAGGGCACTCCATCCCATGGAATGTAGAGGAAAGGTATCATCAGCAGCACGCACAGCGTCTTCTGAATCAGGGAGGACATGGCCGCCTGCCTGGAGGCGCGGCTGACATTGACGGTGGCGAGCAGTCCTGTTATGGTCGAGCCAATGTTGTCCCCAAGTATAAGCGGCACCGCGGTGTAGTAGTTCAGCAGGCCGCTGTCCGCCATTGCTATGGCAAGACCCACTGTCGCCGAACTGCTTTGCACTATGATGGTCATGATTATGCCCACTACAATGGCACCTAGCACAGCCAGTATCGGCGGCGCTGCGGAGCCTGCCGAGGGTGTGCAGTCAAAGGTCTGGAATGCGGAGACGAATGTGGGGAAGTCTGCAATTGCCCGCAGTTGGCCTGACATCATCACCATTCCAAAGAACAGCAGTCCGAATCCAAGCACCGTGTTTGCCAGCCCGCGTATTCTGTCGTTCTTTGTGAAAAGAAGCAGTGCCACGCCGACGAATATGGCGGGCATTGACAGGCTGTCCAGATTGAATGACACCATCTGGGCGGTGATGGTGGTGCCGATGGATGAGCCCAGGATTACGCCTATGCCCTGCGTCAGGTTCAGCAACGAGGCATTGATGAAGCCGACCACCATGACGGTCGTTGCGCCAGACGATTGTATCAGCGCAGTTACGATCAAGCCAGCCAGCATGGCATTGAAGTTGTTGCTGGTGAACATCTGGAGCAGCCCCTTCAGTTTGTTGCCGGCAATCTGCTGCAATCCGTCACTCATCATTGTCATGCCGAAGATGAATATTGCCAGGCCGCCCAGCACGGCAATGCTTATGTTTAGCCAGCTGACGGCCATGACCGTCAGCACCAGGCCCCGTGTCCTGTTGTCGCCTGTGCCTATTTCCGCCAGTACCTCGTATTTGCCTGTGACGCCGCTGGGCGTGGAGATGGAAAAGGAAATGCGGCCTTTCTCATCCGTAGTGGAATGTTCTGCTGTGATTTTTGCGTCGCTGTCGCCTGATTTTAGGGAGAAGAACACGGGCACGTTGGGCGCAGGCTTGCCTTGCCCGTCAGTAAGGGTGATTGTGATTGGCTCCTTTGGCGACTTCCCGGCGCTGACTTCCTGCATGTCGCCTGAAACCTTTACGCCTGACAGCAAGTGCAGCAGCAAGGGCTTCACATCTGGATTGTCAATGCATTCCACCCTGAAATACTGGTCTCCGAAGAATGGTGCGCTCTTCAGGCGTATCCTGAAGTCGCCGCCTGCGTCGCTTATGCCTTCTGAAGGCTCGGCTGATGCGCCCGGCGTAAGAGGGGTCACTTTCAATTTTATGCCCTGCAAAGAATGTCGTTTTGGGGAACGCCCGAGATTGCGTTCTGCAGGTGCGGACATGACTTCCACGACGGTCATGTCCTTGCAGTAGCCGCCTGCCTCGCAGGTCTGTGAATCGCCGGAGAAAACCTGCAGCAAATCAGGCGGCGGCAGCTCTTTCTTCTTGCACCCTGCGATCAAAAGGAAACTCACCAGTATGAACAAATACCTGCTTTTGGGAAATAGACGCATCATCATCCTAGACTACTTTATGTTATGACAGATAAAAGGCAGGATTGCCAATGTAATCGAGCAAAGCCACAGCGCAACGGCGATTATGCGCCCTGGCTTCTTTCCAGCGTGGTTTTCCAGAAGTATTCTCAGCCTCCATGGCACTCCCACCATGAAGAGGCCTGCTATGCCGAGCAAAAGGCAAATAGTTGAAAACAGCGGGCGCAGGGCAATGTCGTTTCCAAAGCCGCGACGCAGCAGTTCATTGGCCGCAAGTATAAGGAAGCCTCCGCAAGTGCGGGCAAATAGATAGTCGATGAAAAAGAAGGAAAGC
>JAFYGL010000587.1 GCA_017543165.1 Victivallales bacterium
GTGCTGTATGTGATCATGCTGTACAACAGGCTGATTGACAATCCAGAACTGGACATTGTGCCCCGCACCTTCATCTTCTCTGGAAAAGCGGCGCCCGGCTATGCCACGGCAAAGCAGGTGATTCGCCTGATACATGCAGTCGGCGAGGCCGTGAATTCCAATCCAGAGGTGCGCAACAAACTGCGCGTGGTGTTCCTGCCTGACTATCGCGTAAGCCTGGCTGAGCGCATCATCCCCGCCGCCGATGTGAGCGAGCAGATTTCCCTGGCGGGCACAGAGGCGTCTGGCACTGGAAACATGAAGCTGATGCTTAACGGCGCAATCACGCTGGGCACCCTTGACGGCGCCAATGTGGAGATTCGGCAGGAAGTTGGGCCGGAGAACATATTCATCTTCGGCATGAACGCCCAGGAAGTGGAGGCCAGGCGCGCATCCTATTCACCCAAGGAAGTCTATTACAACGACATTGAAATCCAGAGGGTGATCGACACCATCAAGAACAACGTATTCAGCGTGCTCACGCCTGGAACCTTCGATATCATCGTCAAGACGCTGCTGGACTTTGGCGACTACTACATGCAGCTTGCCGATCTGCGCAGCTATTCTGACGCGCAGGACAAGGTGGCGGCGCTCTACCGCGACCAGAAGGCATGGCGCAAGATGTCGCTTCTCAATGTGGCACGCGCAGGCAAGTTCACTTCGGACAGGACCATCCAGGAATACAGCAAGCTGGTCTGGAACCTGAAGCCCTGGAGGTAGTTTTCGCGTGGCTATTGGCGTTGCGTGGCTATTCGCGCGGCCATTGGCCGCGCGTCAGGACGTTGGACTTCCAGCCGCCTCTAGCCGAGCAAAGCAAACAGCCGCATGGAAACATCGCGTCCTGACGCGCGGCCATTGGCCGCGCGGAAAAATCTGCACAACAACAGCCGCATGGATGCAAATTGAATAATGGACGAAAAGAAGCCCTACATCTTCATTGACAGGGATGACACGCTGATTTATGACGTGCCGTATCTGAATGTGCCTGGCAAGGTGAGGCTCACGCCTGGAGCGGGGCGCACTTTGGCGCGCTTGAGGGCGAAGGGCTTTGGAATTATTGTGATATCGAACCAGTCTGGCATTGGGCGCGGCATTATCACCATGGAGCAACTGGAGGCCGTGAATGCCCGCATGAGGGAGCTGCTGGCGCAGGACGGGGGCATATTGGACGACATATTCTTCTGCCCCCATACGCCAGCGGACAACTGCTCCTGCCGCAAGCCGCGCACTGGCATGCTGGAGCAGGCATGTGCCAGATATGCAGTTGATTTGGAACGCTCTGCCATGGTGGGCGATTCCCAGGCGGACATTGACATGGGCAAGGCATTCCACCTCAAGACAGTGCAAATCCGCCTTGCTGGCCTGAACAAGCCAGATGCAAAGGCGGATTACACGGCGGACAGCCTGGAAAACGCGTTTCCTTATCTTTGCGGATTATTGTAATACCCGCATATTCTTGCTAGAATGTCATGACAATAGGGGCGTGGCTGAAGGAATATATTGTGGCGGTGACGGTGCCTGGTTTGAAATAGAGCACCATTGTGTTGTCGTCGTCTGCGGAATACATGGACTTGAGTTGTGGATATTCCGCCAGCATTGAGGCCTTGGGTTCGCGGCGCATGTCGTCAAGGAGCACTCCTGAGACGCGAATCCACTCGTCGCCCTTCATGGCGCAGAGTTCGGTTTTGCCGTTGGCGAGCAGTTGCCTGGCCACGTTCTTCTTGCGTCCAGTCTGAATATAGAGTTTGCCTTCGAAGATGTGAATTGTGCCGAAGGGGCGCACCCTGGGCTGGTCCTTGTCAACAGTTGCGATGTAGTAGGTCTTTGCCTCTTTGATGAACTCGTAGGTCTTTTGCATTGACATTTTGTCATTCTCCTTGATTTGTGCTGGCAGTTTTTGGCTGGCGCAGAAAAACAGCGCCGCCATGAGCAAGATTGGCAGATAAATCTGTTTCATTTTTACCTCTTTGAATGTTGATGATTACCTCTAACGAGCATTAGCGTACGGCGTCGAGGCCGTCCTGTTTTGGGAGCCTGTGTATCATGGCGCAGGCCACTACGAA
>JAFYGL010000588.1 GCA_017543165.1 Victivallales bacterium
ATTCAGGTGTGAAGTCTGGTTCCCATGTGCGGGCGTTCTTGACAGCGTCCAGCAGGCGTCCAGCCAGCACTGGCAGGCCGTCCTCATGCCAGAAATCGGGCTCGGTGGTGTAGTGGCGCACCAAATCTCTTGGGGACTGGCATCCAGCGGGTGAAATCTGGTAGATGGTGTGGAAGTCCTCACCGTATTCCTTCTTCAGCAGTTCGCGTGTGGCGCCTGCGAAGTCGGAGGACACTTTGTATGTGGATTCCATGCACTGGGATGGGCATGCCACGTTCAGCAGCATGCCTGTGCGCTTGCCGTTCATGTCGCAGGTGAACAGCATTTCCACGCCTGTGTCTTCTCCTGCCTCCAGCCCGATGAAGTCCTGCCTGGTGGTGTCACCATACATTTCAGCCTTGCCGTTGGTGTAAACCGCCCTGCGGCAGTGGCCTATGCGGGCATTGCCGAATCCGCGGATTATGCCGCCAGGCTGCCTGTTGTGCCAGGCGTTCACGAAGTTCTGCGCCATGATCGGCGCCGCGAATTCAACGTATTCATCTGCGGAGAGGATGTCGTCACGGACTGTCGGCTTGTACACGCCATTTGCGGGGCGCATCTTTGCCGAGGGGCCAGAATGGGTATGGATTGCGTGGAAGAAGATTTTCTCAGGCGCGATTTCGGGCTCCATCTGGTGCACCAGATTGCAAACGTGCTGATGGAACACCTGGTCTATGCCCACGTTGTCGTATGAGGCCTCCAGAAAATATTCGCCGCCTGATTGGAATGCGACGGCCACGGTCTTAAGGCGGCTCTGGATTTCGTGGGTGAGGCGCTCGTAGTATTGGCCGTTAAGTGGGATTAGCTTGTCTGTAACGGGGGTGATGTCCGCCTCGCTCCAGCCGATGTACAACTTTTCTGCCATTGTTGTGTTACTCCTTATTGTTGTTTGTTGAGAATGGTATGTTCGATTGAAACATTGTCGGGAATGTAAATTGCCATAGTCCATTTGCAAATGGCGATGTCAAAAATAGTGCTTGTTCCGCGCGGTTGCTTCGCGCGGCCATTGGCCGCGCGTCAGGACGCGATGTTTCCATGCGGCTGTTGTTATGGGGCGGTTGCTTCGCGCGGCCATTGGCCGCGCGTCAGGACGCGATGTTTCCATGCGACTGTTGTTGTAGGGCGGTTGTTTCGCGCGGCCATTTGGCCGCGCAGAAAAACGCGCGGAACAATGGCTATGTCGTATTTTAACGTCCATGCGTTAAGAATGGTGGCTAGATTTAGAGCAGGGTATTTGCTGGAAGTGCGATTGCCATATTGTGCGGACTGGTTAAATTTAGGCATTTGCAAAAAGAAGGAGCAAGATGACCAGACCTAGTAAATACAGTGGCAATTGCCGTTTGGTGGTGTCGGACATAGACGAGACATTCGTGGCGACGGACAAGTCGGTGCCGCCGCGGAATCTTGAGGCATTGAGGCGTTTGGAGGAGGCGGGGATTCCCTTTGCCTTTGCGTCAGGGCGCTACTGGCCTTCGCTACGGCAGTTTACGGAGAAACTGGGGATAAAGTCGCCTCAGATAGTTGACAACGGCGCCATGGTGATACGTCCTGGGGACGAGGCGGTGCTTGGACGTTATCCCGTGGGCAGGGAATGCCTGGAGTATTTTTACTTTGGCTTGAGGAAGGCTGGCTTTATTCCGCTGCTGAGCACGGGGCTTGCATATCATGCGCCAGAGATGGACCAGCCACTTTACGAGCAGCTTACCTTGCATGCGGAGGCGGCGGATATTGTGCCTGAAAAGGAAATCGCCTCCCGTTTTGACGAATACGGGAAACTGGTGGTTTTTGCACAGCACAGGGTGAAAGAACTTAATGCGGCGGCTGATAAGCTTCTTGCAGCGGTGCCGCCTCATTTCAGATTCTCCTCGGTGTTCACGGAGCAGGGCATATTCGTGGTGACTGCGGAGAATGTGTCCAAGGCATCAGGCGTGCTTACGCTGTGCCGCGAACTGGGATGCACTCCTGATGACGTGGTTTCCGTGGGGGATGGGGACAATGACGTGGAGATGCTGGAACTTACGGGACGCAGTTTCGTGGTGGAAAATGGAACAGCCCGCGCGAAGCGGGCTGCAACTGACATAGTTCCTTCAAACAATGACGCGGGCTTTGCCTGCGCAGTGGATATGCTTTTGGGATGAGTGTTATTAGCGGTAAGTTGTGACCTCGAAGCCTTCGGTGAAGGCGTTCAGCGAGACTTCGGGGTATGCAATGGTTGAGACATACCCGTCTCCATACAGCAGGTTCACCGCGCCATTTATGTAATGCACTCGCTCTGTGCTTTCAGGATCTTTGCAGTAGCCGCCGTTGTGCTTTCCAGCCGCGTTTGTATAGCTATAGTATGTAGTTGCGTAAGAGTTCAGGCAGGCGCTGTCACATTGGAATATGGCGATTGACGGCTCCAGTATCTGCACATCCTTCTTCATCTTCCGTTGCGGAATGTACTTCTTGTTTTTTGCATCAATGACATCGAGATTGTCCAGAAAATAGGACATGTTTCCGCAGCACTGGCTGCGCATGTAATGTGAATACTGGAACAGGCTCTTAGAGGCAAGGCCGAAATTCTTCTGCTCGGCAGGGCACACCAGCCAGGGCACGTTCTTCATGCCAGTCACAGTGTGTTCAAAGCCTGGCTCCCAGTAATGCAGAAGTTCGCATGTGTGGATCCAGCAGCCTTTTTGTGTGCCGCTGATGAAACGATTGCATGGCAGTATCCAGCCATCGAACTCATCCACATAGAATGCGTCATACGTGGAAAATTGCTTGAGGTTGTTTGAGCATGTTATGGTGTGTGCCTTGTTCCTGGCCTTGCTCAATGCGGGAAGCAGCATTGCCGCGAGGATGGCAATTATCGCGATAACAACCAGAAGTTCAATAAGCGTAAAGTTCTTCTTCATATTCTACTCCCTGTTTGGGGTTATGTTTCAATGCATAACTCCAGCAGGGGGAATTATAACAAAAATAAATGAGAGTGCAAGTGCAAAAAAACTTTTTTGTCCAGAAGCCTGAATCAGGCGCCTATGGGCAGGTCCCTCATTGCATCCCAAAGGGACTGGACGCTATGGCCGCAGTCTGGATTGCAAGTCAGATAGAATTCGCACAATTCCTTGATTTCCTTTGTGGAAAGTCTTAGCGCCACGAATATGTGCACCAGATCCAGAGGTATGATGTTGAACATGTTCTTGGAGCCAGTCCAAAGATTTGTCTCGGCGCCCACCCAGATAAGCTGTGGGTTCTTTTCGTAGCTTTGCTTCGGGAAAAGTATGTCTCTGGGATGGAAACCCTTGCTGGTGTAGCCTGCCTGGTGCATTTTCGCCAGATAGCGCAGCAGGTTTTTGCTGAAGCCCATGCGGAGATTGACATTTTCCCTCAATGAGCCTATGGGCATTAGTGTTTCGCCGCTGTAGGAATGCTTGATGTATCGTGTGATTATGAAAGATGAACGCAGGAAGCCCAGCACTCGGCTTTCGCCGCAGGCGAGAACGTCAGGCGTCTGGATGCCTAGTGAACTGAAAACTGCGAAGTTCAGTGCCTCTTTAAGGGATGGTGACATGCCGAGACGGCTGGAGAGCGGCAGTTTGTAGCCATCAATTTTCCTGAATACGATTTGGGTGCTGCCGAATGCCTCCGACAATTGGAAATGCCAAACCTCCTTGTCAGGCGTTGAGCTTATATATTCGCCGTTGCGCAGTTTTGCGGGGTGCACAAGCAGCCAGTCCAGTGCCTCTGTGAAGGAAGGCATGGACCATTTCCAGCTTCCCAGCCATGAGGGTTTTAAAATGGATAAGGCCTTTTTTCTTGCTGTCGCCGCGTTGGCGAACAAGTCCTGTTTTTCGTTGCTGTCAGTCATTTTCCAAGCTCAAATAATGATGTGCTGCCAGAAAAGTCCGAAAAAAAAGCCGCGGGACGAATGCCGCCGCGGCTTTGTGCCTGGTCGAGGCCAGGTCAGTCAAAAGATTTGCACAATGGCAGAATCACTTCTTGCACTTGCCCTTGCAGCACTTCTTTTCGCCTGCGATTGGGGCTGGGCACTTGTCAAAGTCTTCCTTCTTAACGAAGCGATACAGTGTGCGACCATCCTTTGTCTTTGCCTTGAAAGCATAGCGGCCGTTGCTCTCGAACTGTAC
>JAFYGL010000589.1 GCA_017543165.1 Victivallales bacterium
CATTTTTACATTCATTTTGAGTTTTTTATCGAAGCCATTCTTCAGATTGTGTGGACACGAGTCAATGCTTGCACATGAAGAGGGAATCTATTTGCAAATTCTTCTTGCAGGGGGCGTTATTCATTTCATAGTAGCTGCGCTTTCGGGCTTTTTCTCTGGCAGGGCAGACAACACAAGGCTCATGGTTGCAACGTTAGCAGGGCATGGCGTCAACATTATCGGCGATTATGTTCTGATATTTGGCAAATTTGGCTTTCCCAAGCTTGGCATATCTGGAGCTGCGTTGGCGACAGTAGGTTCAGCATTGGTTCCGCTTGTCATGCTTTCATGGATGTTTTTGTCGCAAATCAACAAGAGCACATTTGCCACATGGCGTGGTCGAACAATCCAGTGGGAAATGATGAGGAATCTTCTCGCATTTGGAACTCCAAGCGGCCTTGTGCAATTGAGTGATGCGGTGATGTGGAGCATTTTTCTTGTTATCATGGGGCGTTTCGGCGACATTGTGCTTGCCGCCTCCACTGTCGTTTTCAGGTTGAATTCACTTTCTTTATTGCCTGTCATCGGGATAGCGAGGGCAGCGTCGGCTTTTGTAGGGCAGTGTCATGGGAGAAAAGATCACAAAGAGACCATAGCATATATTTGGCGCGGAGCAATAATATGCTATGTCTGGATGGTTCTTGTCTCTGCCACTTTCTTGATTTTTCCCGATGCATATTTCAAACTGTTTTTTGAGGAGGGGTGTGCCAACCATGACGAACTGGTCAAGACAAGCACTTTTTTTCTGTATTTTGTCTGCTTCTATTGCCTTGCGGACTCCCTTAATGTCTCGCTATGCATGTCTCTTCAGGCAGTAGGCGACACAAAATGGATTTCCTGTGTGCAGACTGTGGCAGCGGTCTCGCTTAGCGTGTTTCTCTTGTGCTGTGAATATTTCAATGCGAGTATTACATTCATCTGGACGATTGTCACGGCGTATATCGTATGCCTTCCGCCATTCTGGATATGGCGTCTTTGCCAAGGCAGATGGAAGTCCATCGTGGTTGCGAGATAAGCATGCGATGAACATGCAGAAATGCGGAATTGCGTTCTAAAGGATGTTGATTTGGAATTGGGCAGGGGAGGTCTGACGTTTGTATTCGACGGTGGGATAGCCGAACAGGAGTACGGCGCGGACTGTGTATCCACGCGGGAGGCCTAGGCGTTTTCTCAAGGAGGGCAGCCATTTGAAGGCGTGGACGGCGAATCCGCTCCAGCATGTGCCTAGGTTGAAAGACTGTGCCAGAAGGTCGAAGTAACTAAGGGCAATCCAAGGGTCGGCCTCTTTGCATGGGGCATTGTTTGGGGACGCGGCGACAATCATATGCGGGGCGTTTCTGAAGATGACATCAGCACCGTTCATTATTTCGTCCATGTACCTCCAGAAGTTTGGATAGACGAGTCGCATGATTCCACTCTTTATAAGGAATTTTAGGGCAGATGACATTTTGGAGCGGAAGAACTCCATTTCATCCTTGTGTTGCACGACGGTGAAAGAGAGGTTGTGGACATTGCAGCCAGTGGGAGTCCAAGCCAGGGAATTCAGGAGGGACTGCATTGTTTCGGATGAAATCTCCAAGTCCTTGAATTGGCGAATGCTCCGTCTCTGGCAAATAAGGTTTGACATATCATCAGCCGATGGGAGTGGACCGATGGGACGGCAGTTTTCTGGCGTGACGCCGTTGCATTCAATTGCCGCCACAGGACATATTGCGAGGCAATGCTGGCAGTTGAGGCAGAAACGTTCGTCCTCTGGACGGACAATTGGCAGACCATTCGGGTCGGGGCGGAGCACATGGACAATGCAGTCTTTGACGCAGGCATGGCATTTCAGGCATTTTTTGTCATCGATATGAATCATAGACGAACTCCTCCAGATTGGCGGACTTCAGCCACGAGAGCAAGCGCGAGTTGCTGAAGTCGAGGTTGTGTGTGATAGTTTCGAGGGCATAGAGCGTTGGGTCGAAAAGCGGTTTTTGAGAGGAAAGAGTTGTTGAGAGCCAGGCAAGCGGGAGGACAGCGGCTTTGGGCAAGTAGAGTTCCTTTATGGCTTTGGAAGGCAGGAATTCCCTTGCAAGTTCTTTATAGTATTCGCCGATGGTTGTTCGTCTGGAATCAAGCACGGTGACGCCCTTGCCTGCCGCCTCAGGGAGGAG
>JAFYGL010000590.1 GCA_017543165.1 Victivallales bacterium
AAAGGTAAACTTTTATAATATCCAGCAACAGTTTGATAAAAAGCTTCATTTTGTTTTTTATCATTTGTTTTTAAGAATTCATTAACAATTTTTAATATAAGTTCCTCAGTATAAGGAGAATTCTTATCTAAATTTTTTGCTCTTAAAGAAGTAAAATGAATTTCGCTTATACCTGTTGGGATATAAAATGTATCGGCATTATATGATTCCCAAAATTTAGAAAAAGCGAATGTGCTTGATTCTACTTCAAATTCAATTTGATATGACCGCCAGTCACGTCATAGAAGCGCAGAAGGAGGTTGAGCACCGTGCTTTTGCCGCAGCCAGTGGGTCCGATGAGCGCAGTGGTGTCGCCTGGCTTGCAGTGTATGCTTATGTCCCTCAACACTGGCTTGCCCTCCACGTACTGGAACTGCACGTGGTTGAAATCCACCTTGCCCTTTATGTTATTGTTCACAATCGGGTTCTCGCAGTTCACAATTTCAGGCTGCTCGTCGAATATCTCGAAAATGCGGTTCGTGGAAATGGAGACCTGCTGCAACTGGTTCACGATGTTGGAGAAGCGCACCGCAGGGCCCATGAGCTGCACCGTATATGCGGAGAACGCAGTCACGCCGCCGTAGGTCATGTCCCCCTTCAACACCATGGCGCATCCAATGAAGAACAACAAGGCCTTGCCAACGTTGTCTATCAATATCACGTTCATCCAGAAGTTGTTGTTGGCAAGCATGGCCTCCTTCTCATAGCGCATCACACTGTCCAGGTCGCTGTTGAACATGGTCTGCTCTCGCACCTGGGTACCGAAGGTCTTCACTGCCATATCCGTGGTAAGGCGGTTCTGAACGCCAGTGGACATGTAGTCGTAGTAGCGCCTGGTCAGTTTGCTGTATTTGAGGATTTTGCCCCTGGCCAGCTTGTAGTTAAGCACGAAAATCACGCAAAGCAACAGCAGCAAGGTGGCAAGGCGCCAGTTCAGCATGAAGGTCGCAACAAGCGCAAAGGAGGAACATACCAGGTCGGACAGTATGCCCACGGTCTGGCTGGTGAACATGTTGTTCACCACGCCGCTGTCCTCCATTAGACGATAGGACAGCTTTCCCACGCTGTACTTGCCAAAGAAGCGAAGGGACAGCCTCAGGAAGTGGTTGTACATCGCATAGCGTATGTCGAAGATGAAATGCTGGCCAAGATAGGCGATGCTCATGGCCTGGAAATAGCGGAAGAAGGCAGCCAGCGTGGGCACAGCCACCATAAAGAAGCCAAGCGCCAGCATCTTGTCCCCTTCGCCGCGTGTCAGCACCTTGTCCACAAACATCATTGTCACGATGGGCGGCACCATCACCAGCAGGGAAAGCATGCCCGTGAGGAAGAGAAGCATGTACAGGCGCAACCTGTACGGGCGCATGAACACCAGGATTTTCCCCAGGCTGCTGCTATCTTCCTTTTTTTCCGCTTCCATATAAAATGCCGCCGCCGGGCAATGCGTCAGAAGTCAATGTTGAACAAATACAGCCAGAGGCAGGACCTGCCATAGTAGATTCTGGCCTCGGCAGTGGTGCCTGGTGGTATCTCGTTGGCCCCCGCATCAAACGTGCAATACGCAACCCTGTAGGTGCTGTTGCCGTCAACCTGTATGACATTGCGGAGATAGGACACCTCGCCCCTGAAATAATGCCTCTGTATGCCATGGTACGAGGCCAGGCGCGCGCGATACTTGTTGCCTTCGGCAACCTTGGTGGAATGGGCCTCGTTCACACGCAGCTTCAGCGTGTTCTCCGAGCCGCCGAATATCTCGTATATGACGGTGCTGGGCTGGATAAGCTCGCCTATGACAAACTCGTACCTGATTACCATGCCTGAAATTGGCGCCCGCACCTGCCTCGTACGCAAACGCGCCTCTGCGCGACGTACTGCATCCGCCAAGGCGGACAATTCATTGTTGATGGCCGCTATCTCAACGGCGTATTTTGCCTTGTCCAAAGACAGCAGCTTCTCATACACGGAAAAATCCTTCTTCTTAAGCGAGGACAGCCTGACCCGCGCCAGCTGCTCCGTCAGCATGTCGTCCTCAAGATTGGTCTCTGCCTTGAGGCCCTTTGCAACCAGTTCCCTTGTCAGTTTCAGTTTGGTCTGTGCATTCTGCAACTGCAATTCCGCAATCTCCAGTTCATCCTTGTGGCTGCGCTTCTGCTCGGCCAGGTCCACGCTGCGCCGTTCAATGTCAATGTCCATCTCCGCCTTGCGGCGTTCCAGTTCCACCGTCAATTTGGCATGCCTGGCCTTGGCCTCGGCAAGGGAGGCCTCCTCCTCCTCGTTGTTGAGCTGCACCAGCAAGTCGCCTGCCTTCACATTCTGGCCCGTGTGCACTTTAATCTCGCTTACAATGCCATTCACAGGCGGCCTGACCTCGGCATATTCCCTGGTGGTCACATATCCAGAGGCAACTGTATAGCGGTCCACCTTTATAAATACACCAGTGGCGACTATTGCAATCAAAACCAGCAGGACAATCAAGATGACTATCCTGCGCCGTCTGGTGCTTTCAGCCCTTGGAAGCGGAACTTCCTCCCCTGTTGTCACTCGTATGTCTCCCATCGCCTGTCAATCCGTGCTAATCTGTGTGAATCTGTGGATAAAAACTATTTCTTCAATTTCAGCCTGTCCTTCGCAAGGATGCGCATGCCCTCCGCCTCGTCGCCATAGCGCTTCACGCAGAGGTTGCAGTCGTTGCAGTTGCGCTCATAGCAGTCCCTATGCACGCGCGCAGGGTACATTTTGCGGAACGCCTCGTAGCAGTCGTCGCTGCAGAAGCAATAGCGCTCCTGGCTTATGCCAAAGGCCACATGCACCACATGGAAACCGTCCTTGCTGATGTCAGCCTCCTGCCCGCACCAGCCACAGGTGATTTTCATCTGGTCGGTCACCTGCATCTGCCGCTGCTCAAGTTCCTCTGGCGTCCAAACATATTCCACCCATGAATAGCCGCCAACTGGCACACGGGCGCAGACAGCACCATCCTTCATGATGAGGCACTGGCCCTGCTTGAGTATGTATGCCTGGTCGCCCGCCAGCACCTCGTCTGAATCCTTCAGATGCACCTTCACGCCTCCCAGCCTTGGCGTGTCGTACCTGTCCCATCCGCAGTTTTCGCAGATGTTCGCCGTGT
>JAFYGL010000591.1 GCA_017543165.1 Victivallales bacterium
CATGGTGTCAAGGAAAGCGGCTGCGGAATGAAGGGCGGCAAGACGGGCGGCTGCGGCGGCCATGGTCCAAAGGCAACGGACGCTCCGAATGCTAAATAATGGACATGGTGCCTCCCCTCTTGCTTATTTGCTGAATGATGGTATCTTTTGCCCGAAAACATTATTAAATGTATTCGGGCAGGATACACTTGCACATCCAACAGTCCAAGCGCAATAGGAGGCAATCGCCCCCTCTTGCCTTTTGGCAAGAGGTGATTTCAACTTTAAAATCTGCTGTATTACAATGAATAGGAAATTTACTCTTATAGAATTGCTGGTTGTAATAGCAATCATAGGCATATTGGCGTCAATGCTTCTGCCTGCCTTGAGCAAGGCACGGGAGAAGGCGCGCGGCATCAGCTGCGTCAACAATCTGAAGACCCATGGCCTGGCGGCGACAATGTATTCCGATGAAAATGCCGACTACATGAGCGTGGTGAATGACGGCCCCACCTGCTGTTCAGGCACGGCATGGAACGGCAAAGGCGGCTACGCCACTGGCGAACGCGAATACAACCTTAAGGAAAAGGGGCTTGTCACAGTATATTTCAACGACGATTTCGCGACTAAACTATGCCCTTCCGTGCGGCAGTACGTGGAGGAATGCCACAGCAAGAATGGCTGGTGCTACGGCGGCGGGTACGGCATGAACGGAAATATCGGCTGGTACGGCAAGGCAGAGCATGTGCTGTCCACCTCCGTTGACAGCCCATCCAGCAAGATTCTTTTCGCCGACACCTACTATTATGGCTGGGATCCCCAGTATGGCTACGAGATTCGCCTGCGCCCTTACGACAAGTGCGTCAACGGCATGAAAACAAATGCCATGGACCCCAATGCGCAATTCAGGCACGGGGGGCGCTGCAATGTCGGCTGGGTTGACGGGCATGTCAGCAGCGAAAGGCCAGACAAACTGGGCACCACAGCAGTGGAAATCGAAAAGAACGTAGGCTGGATAAAGGCGGACAAAAAATACTGGCTCCTCAACAAGGACCAGGAACGCGCATACGACGAAAATTGACAGTGAAGGAACCTCGCCATGAAAAAGAACCTGCTATGGCTTGCCATAATCATAATCCTCGCACTTGCATCTGCCGCCCTCTGGCGTTCGTACAAGACAGACCCGCTAGAGAGCCTCAAGGAAACCAAAGTGGAAACCCTGCAAAACCACCAGCAACTGAAGGAACTTATGGATACTGTCCTCACAGCAATACAGGAGAATGACAAAAGAACACTCTATAAATTCTTCGGCGGCGACCCCATGGCATTCAACAGGCGCTACTTGAAAGGCATGTTCCAGGAACAGGACTTCTGCCCGGCTGAAGTCAAGGAATACAGGAAACTCACCCGCAGCACAGATGATTTCTACCAGGTGGAGGTATTCAGCGCGAAGCGCAATAAGTCCTACTTGTTCAACATCAACGTCAACGAGGGGGGCATATACATGATAGCCTCAGTGGAGGAAAAACACTAATTTCATCCCCCCTCCCCCGCACACAAAATATCAACTGTTTTTCAGCATTGAACCACGCAAACACCCCTAATTTCGCCCATTTAATTAGACCAATCTAATTCATTGAGGCATTTTTTGCACAAAATCAGCGCATTTCTCAAGAAAACAAGCACAAATTCAATTGCCAAAAACAATTAGTTTAAACAAATAAATAAAAAAACAAAGGAGTTACCAAAATGAAGAAAAGTTTCACCTTGATTGAACTGCTGGTCGTAATTGCCATCATCGCCATTCTGGCGGCAATGCTCATGCCAGCCCTGGGCAAGGCGCGAGGAAAGGCACGGGCAATTTCCTGCGTCAGCAACCTCAAGCAAATCGGAACAGCCGCGCATCTCTATAGCGCAGACAACGATGACTGGATGTCAGGAGCCACTGGTGGCTGGTGCTGCAACAGAGGCACCTGGCAGGGCAAGAATGTAAATCAACGCAGGGTTGACATCCGTACATACGGCACCTTGACATGCTACATGAGCGATGACGTCAAGGCAAAATGCTGCCCTGAGACCTACGTTGAAGCAATGAATCAACTTGGCCCTGCCACAAATGACATAAACACTGTTTCAGCAAGTTCTGTTGGCACTTGCCGCGGCGGCGGTTATGGCATGAACATCAATTTCGGATTCAGAAATTATGAAACAGCCAACGGCACGACAGTATACAAGCCTGCACGCGCCAGAGCCTCCGCCATCGTGCATCCTGGCGATTGCGTCATGGTCTCAGACACCTTCTGCGAATGGAATGCAGGCGTGAATGTCTTCCCATACTACCTGACGTCAAGATATTCAGGCTGGGGTGCGACGCAGCATTTCCGCCACAATGGGATGTCGAACTGCACTTGGGCAGATGGTCATGTTTCAAGCCTGCGTCCCACGGAATTCGACACGGATGACTTCTCCCTCCAGAACAACATCGGCTGGTCTGGCGACAACGATTCCATTTATTGCGTTCTTCCTGAAGATTTTATAGAAGCAGGTCTTAGTCATTAAAGGAAGAGGCATTTCAAAACAGCGGCAAATGCCGCTGTTTTGGATAAATGCAGCATGCGCAGGGATAATGCGGAATATTCTCCATTACTGCAAGTCCTGCTAAATACACGCAACACTAGCCTTAATTTGAAGAAACGAGGTGCAAGACAATGAAAATCAAGTGGAACAGACGTTGCAGCGCCTATTCGGTAATTCTGGTCCTTCTGGCACTGCTGGCTTTTTGGATTTGGCATGAGCCGCCTTACCTAAAAGAACTAAAAAAAGTTGAATCAGTGGAAAGCGACCTGGAGGAACCCCAGGCTGTCATGGATGAACTCTTGCAGGCGATAGCCAGCAAAGAACGCGGCAAACTAATGGAAATAATGCTTATCAAGGACGGCACGGAATTCCAGCGCCTTTTTGGAACTATTCTGGATGATGCAGGCTTTCTGCCACTGGAGCTGAAAGGAATCGGAAGGCTTGTCCATAGCCACAAGCATGACAATATCTCCTTCTACTACCAAAGCGCAAACAAGAAAAACTACCAGTTTGGCTTCGTGCGGAATTCCACTGGTGCCTACAAACTGAGAAGCATCTCAAGCTTTAAAAATCTGCCTGAAAAAGCAAAGGAGATATGATGAAATCAAAAATCACAATATTGGCGGCTGTGCTTGTTCTGGCTGCAGCCTTGTTCGCCTACCTTAAGTTGAAACCAGAGCGGAATGCCGAACTTAAGTCCAGTGATGAAATTGCGGCAGAGGCAATCGATTCTGCCGCCAGGGCAAGCGTGGAAGCGGCAATCGAGGCCATAAATGCCAAGAACACCAGGAAACTGATGGCACTCATGTCCAAGCACGATGAAGTCATGCTTCAAAAATACGCAGAGAATCTTTTCCAGGGAAAAGCATTCCTCCCCGCAGAAATAAAGTCGGCGCGGCGTCTCAAGAACAGCACCACAGGAGGACTTGTCGTTATA